>JADGBZ010000001.1 GCA_015231175.1 Magnetococcales bacterium
GCTTCGCCCCGAACCCCACCAGGACTCTGTCCTGGACCTGCCAGGGAGCCAACCCTCTGGACCCCGATTCGTTGCCGGGTGGCGAATAGTTGCCGGAAGAAAAACATGTCCCGTTCGAGGCCATTGCCTTCCACCAGCCGGAGGGGTACCCTGCGCGGGAATTGTGGGAAAACCTGCCAGGGAGGGTAAGAGCCATGCGACTGATCGGCATCGCCATCGTCAAGAACGAGTCGGACATCATTGAGGTTTTTCTACGACACAACATGACGTTTCTGGACCGGCTCTACCTCATTGACAACGATAGTTGCGACACCACGATGACCATCATCAACCGCGTGCAGCAAGAGATCGACAACATTGTCGTCAGCAGCTTTGACTACAACGACCACCGGCAAGAGACCTTCGTCACCTACCTGGCGCGCAAAATCTGCAACATGGACACGGCGGACTTCATCCTACTCCTTGATGCGGATGAATTTTTGACCCCTGACCGGGCCACCCTGGAACACGCGCTGCAAGCGGTGCCCCCCGGCCAGGTTGGCTACATCGGCTGGCTTAACTACATTCCGACTGCGGAGGATCCCCATGCCGAGCCCGATCCCCGCCTGCGCATCCGCAACCACTACGCCGTGGAGCATGACACCTACAAGGCTGTCCTGCCCCCGGCGATCATCCTGAAAGATGGCTTTGCCATGGGCATCGGCAACCATAGCGCCATGATCGATCATCAAGAGTGCATTTATCACCCGCTCGTTGGCGTCAAACTGGCCCATTTTCCCGTCCGCTCCGACGAGCAGTTGGTCGCAAAAGCCCTGATCGGTTCCTGGGCGCTTTCCCAAAAATCCGAGCTTAACCGGACCGAGTGTCACCATTGGCGCAACTTTGCCCGCTATTTTGGCCACAACTTTACCATCTCCAGCACCGAAAAGGCGCGCTTCATGGCCGCCTACATCGGCGAAAAGTTTGCTGAAGATCCCACCAAACGCCTCGTGCAGGATCCGCTTGTCATCCCCGAGGGCTCCCGGATGCGGTGGCCGGAGATGGTTCAGGTCAACCTTCTGCAAAGGGTCATTGCCTTTGCCAACCCCACGTTTGAAAAACAGATTCGCACCATTCATCAAAACGATTTCATGGCCATCGCCCGCACCGAACGGGGCAGCATGGCCTACCACAAGGCGGATCTGGTGGTTGGTCAATCCCTGGCCGCCTATGGGGAGTGGGCCGACGAGGAGTTGATTCTTCTTCTCCCCTTCCTCAAGCCCGGGGACCACGCCATTGACGCCGGAGCCAATATCGGCACCCACACCATCCCCTTCGCCAAGGCCGTTGGGAGTTCCGGTTCGGTCCACGCTTTCGAGCCGCAACGCAGCGCCTTCCAGATGCTGTGTGCCAATGCCGTGCTGAACGGCCTGATCAACATTCACGCCCACCAGGCCGGTCTCTCCGACAAGAGCGGTGAGGCCCTGGTGCCGCTTCCCGACTTCATCCAGGGCGGAAATTTTGCCAATTTTTACCTGGAGAACAACGCCACAGGCGAACCCGTGCCGGTCCAGACTCTGGATGGTTGCAACCTGCCCCGGATCCGTTTGATCAAAATGGATGTCGAAGGCATGGAGGAGCGCGTGTTGCGGGGCGGGGAACGTCTGATCCAACGCGACCACCCGGTTCTCTTCGTCGAAAACAACGTACCAGAAAACTCAGCCTCGTTGATCCGCACGCTCCAGCTGTTCGGTTACCGCTGTTTCTGGCATCTGGTGCCCTATTACAACCCCCACAACTATTACGGCAACGCCACCAACATTTTTGAACGGGTGGATCGACCTGAAATCAACCTGCTGTGCGTGACCGAAGATACCTTCGGCCTAGCCGACAATCTCGAACTGGTCGAGGTTTTGCACCCGGATGAGCCGTGGCAGAACGCCGCCACGCGAGGCAGAATCAGGCTGGAAGAGTTGTCCATGGGCAGCGTCGCAACATAACGACTACAGTTTGGGTGGCAGTGTCCCATCTTGGTTTATCCGGTAAGATCCGCGCAGGATTTTCATGTCACCAAGGAGGGTCATATGGCCACAGTGGACGTGCGGTGTCCCCAATGTGGGAGTTTGGAGGCTGTGCGATTTGGAAAGCAGCCCCCTTTCCGAACTGCGTGCAACACTACGCATACGGAAGAATAAAGATCCATATATAAATATTAAATATTAATGAAAGAATGAAAAATATTTTAAAACCAAGAAGCGTTCTCGCAAGCTGTTTCTTTGAAAGCATCTTCATGATTGGAATGGAATACAACAGTTGCGGAACCCAGAAAACAAAGCCAAGAAATGCAAGGATTTTATTATTAATATCAGCAGAATTGTGATTATGAAACAAATCTGACAATAAAAATATGAGAAAAAAATAAATTACAAAAAAATAAATGCCATCAACAAGCCCACTACGATAGAATTTTTCACATTTTATCTCAACTTATTGTCAAAAATGCGATGTGCATTTTTTTATAAACCGCTCGTTGGAGATGGGGAAGCATCCCCGTCTCCGCGCAAGTTTCAGAATTTTATTTTTTTCTATTATATCGCTCTATTAACTCTATTTTTCGTTGATTCTGTTTCAAGGTAGCATCCACCTCATCTAAAAAGTGTTTAACTGGTTCTTTGAAGGCTGGCAGACCTACTTCGGCTATGCCACCCCGATCCTCAGTGGTGTGCTTGAGATCCGATGCCGGATATTGATCGGCACTCCCCCGACATCCGGCATACGGGTGATGATCATCAACCAGCTTGCCCTTCTCATCGTAAAAACATTCTGCTATGGGATTTTCTGGGGTTGGATGATGCGATTCAAGGTATCCTTCGTAGCCGCAATGGAAAACACTTGAGAATCCAACATAAGGTTTCCATGCCGGGTTGTTACGCGGGGGAGATGATGGATAACGGTGAGCCATCCTTGCGGTGACCGGTCCAACATGGTCCATCTTTCCTGTCGCTTGCCATGATACACCCCTTGCGTGTGCGGAGTCTTTGCTGTTTTGGGGGTGAACCAGAAACCCAGTTGCCATGACGATGGCGACCCTGTCAGATCGAACATGTTTCGTGTTGGGCTATCCGCATTGGCGTGCGGGTGGTTCACCCTGGTCATGGCGCGGCGACTCCAAAGTTTTCCGCGCCACGACCGGGACTTGGCCAGTTATATAAACCAATGGAATCTTGTCAAGGGTTTTTTCAGATATTGTCGTATTTTGTTTTCCCGCCGTAAAAATGGGCCGCATGGCGTCCCTTATCCCGCATCAAAGGATCTTCCAATCCAGCCATCACAAACCCCCGACTGCGCAGCAGACACGCCGGGCAGCGGTTGCAGGGTGGAAATGAGTTGTTGCAGCAGGCATGCGTGTGGGCCATGGCCGCAATGCAACCACGGAAGCGACTGCCAAACAACAAGGCGCCGGCCTTGTCCAGATGCAAAAGCGGGGCATGGATCTTGATCTTACGTCCCAAACAAGAATGAAGCGTGTTGGCCATGCTCTGCATGAAATCCGCCTGAAACTCCGGATACCCCAAAAAGTTTTCCCGACCGGCGCCCATGACCAGATGCGTACACCCCATAACCCTTGCCCTGTTGGCCGCAATGGAAAAAAAAGCAAGGTGTTTTCCTGGGATAAATTTTTTTCCCGGACACACCATCTCGCTGCTCTGACCCGCATGTACCCCCTTCTCTTTGCCCGGGATGGTGGCGGGCGAAAATCCTGACAGCAAGGCTCCCAGCGGGACAACCTCATGGTTGATCTGTAACATCTCTGCAATTTTACAGGCACTTTTCAGCTGCATGCTGTTGTATTGGTCATGATTGAAGGTGATAGCCGAAACCACGGCGAAGCGTTCCATCGCCCAGAAGAGGGCAACCGTGCTGTTTTCGCCCCCGGACAAAATGACCAGGGCCTTGCCGACTTTTGGCCGGAAATCCTTCTTGTTGCCCCGCCATGACGCTTGCATCTCTCTCACACAAAGCCTCCAGCCAAGCTAAACCATCGCAAGTCGTGACCCAACCACACCCTGCACACCGCTCAGTCTGTCTGATGACACAACGCATGTCAATACTTTTTTTCTCTTTGGTTATTTTTGGTGACGCATCCATCAAGAAACATCCCGCTTCCTTCCGAATCCCTATCAAGAACGCCCTCTCGTTCACCATGGCTGAGGTGCAGGTGAGTGTGGTACCGTCCGTTCGGATGCGTGACGCGAAACTCCCAAACCAAACGATTTTGCCTGCCTTGTGCTTATGGACACCCCCGGTCGGACTGCCAGGTTTGTGTAAAAAGAGAACCTGTTCATGATCAAAATCAAAACCCCCGAAGAGATTGCCGCCATGCGAGCCACCTGCCGTTTGGCCGCCAAGACCTTGAACATGATCGAGAGGCACGTCCGCCCGGATATCACCACCAATGAACTCAACGATATGTGCCACGAATTCATCATTCGGCACGGGGCAACGCCTTCACCGCTGAACTATCGCGGCTTTCCAAAATCCATCTGCACCTCGATCAATCAGCAGGTGTGTCATGGCATTCCCAATGAGCGGGTTTTGCGGGAGGGTGATATCGTCAATGTCGATATCACCACCTTTCTGGACGGATTTCATGGCGACACGAGCCGGACTTTTCCAGTCGGCGCCATCGGCGCCAAAGCGGCGAAGATCATTCAGGTGGCACGGGAGTGCCTGGATCTGGGCATCAAGGCGGTTCGGCCCGGTGCGCACCTGGGAGATATCGGCGCTGCCATCGAAGCATACGCCAAATCGCAACGGTGTTCTGTCGTCCGCGAATATTGCGGACATGGCATCGGTCGTTCCTTCCACGAAGAACCCGCCGTCCTCCATTACGGTACGCTGGGCGAGGGCCCCATCCTGCGGGAAGGCATGATTTTTACCATCGAACCCATGATCAACCTGGGCCGCTCCACCATCAAACTGTTGCCGGACAAATGGACGGTGGTCACCAAGGATCACTCCCTGTCGGCCCAGTTTGAACATACCGTCCTGGTGACCGCCGATGGTGTGGAAACTTTGACCCTGGACAGCTAGTGGCTCAACCGACATGATTTGAAGTGTTCACTTTTCGTGACTATTCCGCACTCTTTCAAGAAAAGCTTGGAAATGAAAGCCTTTGTCAGGGCTTCGCCCCGAACCCCACCAGGGCGCTGCCCTGGACCCGCCAGGGAGCCAGCCCCCTGGACCCCGATTCATGGCTTGCCTGCACATCAAATCAACACGGTTGAGCCACTAGGGCTGGGTCGTACCAAACCATGGATCCACATCAACTTCAGGAAAGCCTCACCCCCCATGGCCTGTGCCTGCGGGGTTGGTTTTCCCCCCATCCGGGTGAAATCCTCCTGACAGGGGAGGAACGACAACCAGCAACGGTCGTTCTCGTGGGCAACACCGGCGGATCTGCCTGGAATCCATTCAGCGCATCCCCGGAGGCAAAGAGTCCCCAACACCCATTCGACACCTGGACACGTCGCGTCCTGGAACAGATCGCAACAAAATTTGCATGTGGTGTTTGTTTTCCCTTTACAGGCCCCCCCTTTTTGCCGTTTCCTTCCTGGGCGCGCCGGGCAGAGAGTGTGTACGATTCGCCCCTGGGCATCCTCGTGCATCCGCATTTTGGACTGTGGCATGCCTACAGGGGGGCACTCCTCTTTGCCGAAGCCTGGGAACCCCTGCGGGGCAGCTTTGATCGCCCGCATCCATGTCCTGGATGTCATGGGCGACCTTGCCTCCGGGCGTGCCCCGTGCAGGCCTTTACTGGTTCCGCCTATCAGGTGGAGCCGTGCCGGCAGCATTTGACCACAGAGACAGGCCGTTTTTGTCTGAGCATGGGGTGCCTCGCCCGCCATGCCTGCCCCGTGGGTCTGGATGCGGTTTATCCGCCCGCACAGATCCAGTTTCATATGCGGGCCTTTTTGGACTCGCTTTCTGGTTGAAAATGGTTTCAAACTGGTTATGGTTTCGTAACCGTAACGATTCAGCACCCGGTCACGCATCGGGGTCCAGGGGGCCGGCTCCCTGGCAGGGCCTTAGGCAGCGTCCTGATGGGGTGCGGGGCGAAGCCCTGATAAAGGCTTCCATGTTCAAGCTTTTCTTGAAAAAGGCAATCACAACAATCCTGGACCGGACATCCTGATTTCAGGGTTCAATCCCCGCTAAAGATCAAGCAGCCATGAAATGTTTCCATGATTTTACCAGAACATTGACAACAACCGCGACAAAACATCACCGTGTCATCGTGAATTTCGACTTGAAATGTTCTACCTTGGTTATGTTGTCGTATTTTTCCACTATGACCCATCGTATGCCTCTATGATCATACTGCATGCCGGCTTTCTTGAAGGGCATTTTCTCCTCTGGGGAGAGACGCCACCGCCCGTCACCTCCGGAAAAAAAAGACGTCCACCAGGGTCGACCCAGGGAGCGGCTTCGCCCCCTTCTCCTTTCGATGGGGGCCGTGAAGGGTTGCGCCGAAGCTTTGACAAGGTTGGCCTGGCCATCCCCATCGACAAAAACCGCTCTGGATGGGTCGAAATATGGCTGCCAACCAGTCATGAGAAGCCTCTGGCCTCCAGCGGCATGATTGCAGCATCCCCATCCGACGACGCGATCGTGGTTCTGGCCCCCTGGACAGTCACCGCCTTTGCCATGAACCCCGAGGAGACCCTGCAACTCCTCTGCCGGTGCATGAACAAAGAGATGCTGGCTCCCGGCATCGTCATCGGCGATGACCTGATGTACTGGGTCACCGCATTCCGGCTGGCCAACTCCCTGGTGGCACGGGAGCGGTTCCTCCCCGGACTTGTCAGAGAGGGCGAAGAGTCAGCCGCACGATGGCTCCCCTGCCTCACCGAAATCGATGCCATCCGCCTGCGCGATCTGGCCGATGCCATGCCCGCATCCGCCCGGGCCTTCACCTTCGATAGCGGACACCAACCCGCCGTGGCCCCCATCCACACCCTGGATGGTTTTGTCCGCTGGTCGGTGGATCACCTGTTGCGCATCGCCACACTTCGGGAGTCGCGTGGAGTCCGGCGCAAGCTGCCCCAACACCCCACCACCCACGACCGGTGGCTGTATGCCTTGCGAACCCCCAACATTCTTTTGAAGGCCCCCAAAACAGATCTGGAAAACTTTGCCGAGCAGGTGCGCCGCTGGCTGTTGCCGGTCACCATCACCACCAACGCCCCTTTCCGCCTCTGTTTTCGCCTCGACGAACCGGGCGATGATGCCTCGCCGTGGCGGGTCAATTATCTGCTCCGCTCCGTCTCCGATCCCTCCCTGTTGATCCCTGTCGAACGGGCTTGGCATGTGAGCAAACGCCAAACCAAAGCCCTGTTCGGCACCACTGATTTTGACGTGCGGGCCTACCTCCTGGCCGCCCTGGGAGATGCTGCGCGTCTGGACTCACTGATCGAAGAGAGTTTGCGCTACGATGCCCCTACCGGCTACGAACTTGATGTCGAGGGGGCGCTCAAGTTCCTCATGGAAACGGCCTGCCTGCTGGAGGAGAACGGCTTCGGCATTTTTCTGCCGGCCTGGTGGTCCCGGGCAGGCACCAGCTCCCGCCTGGAGATCCGCGCTCAGGTCGACAGCCCTTCCTGGCCCGGAACCAGCGGCATCTCCATGGACGATCTGGTCCATTTCCAGTGGAATGTGGCCCTGGGGGGGGAAGAGATCACCTTCGAGGAGCTGCGCGATCTGGCCCGCATGAAATCCCATCTGGTCCGGGTGCGGGGGCAGTGGGTTTTGGTCGACAACCGTGATATTCAGCAGGCTCATCAATTTTTGCTGCAACGCGAAGGGGGAGAGGTCAAGATCCGGGATATCGTCCGGTTGGCCATCGGCGCCGAAGATATTTCGGCATCCATCCCCATGGCCGGGGTCACGGCCACCGGTTGGATCGGGGATTTGCTGGAGAAGCTGGTCGGTGGTCGTCCTCTGGAACTTCCCCCGCCCCCCGAAGGCTTTCACGGGGCGTTGCGTCCCTACCAGCAACGGGGGTTCGCCTGGCTGGATTTTCTGGTCGGCATCGGGTTTGGCGCCTGCCTGGCCGACGATATGGGCCTGGGCAAGACCATTCAGGCCCTGGCTCTGATCGCCCGCCAATGGGAAGCCGGCAACCGCAAACCCGTGCTTTTGGTCTGTCCCACCTCCGTGATCGGCAACTGGCAGCGCGAGGCCAAACGTTTTACACCCGATCTGCCGGTCATGGTCCACCACGGCACCTCACGCAAACGGGGAGAAGCCCTGCGCGAGGAGGTGCAAAATCACGCCATCGTCCTCTCCAGCTACAGCCTGTTGCCCCGGGATATCGACTCCCTCCGGGAGATATCCTGGTATGGCATCATCCTGGATGAGGCGCAGAACATCAAAAATCCCGACACCAAACAGGCCCAGGTTGCCCGCTCTCTCCCCGCCGGGTTCCGTCTTGCCATGACCGGTACCCCTGTGGAAAACAACGTCGGCGACCTTTGGGCCATCATGGAATTTTTAAATGCGGGCCTTCTGGGAACCCAGGCCTCTTTCCGGGATGCCTTTCTGTTGCCCATCCAGGCCGGTCGTGACCCTCTGGCCACGCAACGGCTCAAACGCATCACCAGCCCCTTTATCCTGCGCCGGCTCAAAACCGACCGGGAGATTGTGCCGGATCTGCCGGAAAAAATGGAAATGAAGGTGTTTTGCAACCTGACCCGGGAACAGGCATCCCTCTACAGCGCCGTCCTTGAAGACATGACCCGCCAATTGAAAGAGGCCACCGGCATTCAGCGCAAGGGTCTGATCCTGGGGACGTTGTCCAAATTGAAACAGGTGTGCAACCACCCGGCACAGTTCATGAAGGACCACTCGACCATCTCCGGACGTTCCGGCAAAGTGGCCCGGTTGGAAGAGATGCTGGAAGAGGTGTTGGGCGTACAGGAGAAAGCCCTGATCTTCACCCAGTTCGCCACTATGGGCACCCTGCTCAAGGCACACCTGGAGGAGCGCTTTGGTCATGAGGTGCTCTTTCTGCACGGCGCCATCAAAAAAAGGGATCGGGATACCATGGTGGAGCGTTTTCAGACCGCCTCGGGATCCCCCTCCCTGTTCATCCTCTCCCTCAAGGCCGGGGGAACCGGCCTCAACCTGACTCAGGCCAACCATGTATTCCACTTTGACCGGTGGTGGAACCCTGCGGTGGAAAACCAGGCCACGGACCGGGCCTTCCGCATCGGTCAGGTGCGCAGCGTCCAGGTCCACAAGTTTCTTTGCGCCGGCACCCTGGAAGAAAAAATCGACGACATGATCGAGCGTAAAAAAAGCACCGCCGAGGATGTCCTCGGCGTCGGCGAGAATTGGATCACCGAAATGTCGACGGATCAGTTGCAGGAGTTGTTCGCCCTGCGTCAGGAAGCCCTGGGAGTGGAGGAGACATAATGGCCCGCCGCTGGCAACGTGAATGGTTCAGAAAATCGGTCCCCCTCCCTGCCGTAGGTGGCATCAGGGCTGCGTCCAAGGGGAACGACTTTGGCAAAAACTGGTGGGCCAAACGCTGGAACGAAACCCTGGAACGTTTCTCCCTCGGCTCCCGGCTGGTCCGAGGACAAAACTATGCCCGCAATGGGCAGGTTCTCTCCATCGACGTTGCGCCGGGGGAAGTTCTCTCCACGGTCCAGGGTTCCCGCCACCAACCCTACGATGTCATGATTCGCCTGCGCCGGCTCTCCACCGGGGATTGGGCAAGACTGACCAAGACCCTCTCCGGTCAGGCCCGCTATGCCGCCCGCCTGCTGGCCGGCGACATGCCCGAGGACATCGAGAAGGTATTCCTTGCCGCCGGACTCTCCCTGTTCCCGGACGATCCCCGCGATTTGATGACCAAGTGCTCCTGCCCGGATTGGTCAAACCCCTGCAAGCACGTCGCCGCTGTCTTCTATCTGCTGGGCGAGGCCTTCGACGCCGACCCCTTCCTGATATTCCACATTCGGGGCATGGACCGGGAGACCCTGTTGCGTCAACTGGGTGGCATGCGGGAGTCCAGCCAAACCCAGGCGCCAAACCCGACGCATCCTGCCAACCCACTCCCTTCGGAGATGGCGCCTTTCTGGCGCGGCAAACCGGTTCCAGGCGACCTGTTCGGCGAGGCTACCCTGCCCCCGGTTCATGCGGCCCTGTTGAAACGGCTGGGCTCCCTGCCTTTCTGGCGCGGCAAGACACCGCTTCTGGAAGAGCTTGAGCCGGTCTACCCCTACGCCGCCGTGTTGGGCCTGTCCCTTCTGGCCGGAGCGGGGTGCGACACCCCAATGACAACATCCGCACCCAAAAAAAAGTGACACCCCGCATCAGGACCGGAGCGGGGCGCGACACCCCAATGACAACATCCGCACCCAAAAAAAAGTGACACCCCGCATCAGGAAAAGAAGCACTCCACAGTGAAAAAATCCTCTTCCACCCGAAAAACCTGCATGACGCGGTGCAGTTCCCGCTTATGGTCCAACCTGAAACTGTTGCCGGAGATGATGGTCGGAGGGGTCAGGTTGATCTGCTCATAAAATGTGGACAAGCCGGTTTGAACTTCGCCGGCCATCATGTTGGCCAGTTCGCCAAAGGCATCCATGGCCTCCACATTGAACTCTTCGACAGGGCGGCCCGCCAGGTCCATGGCCAACCGGGTGGAGAGGGAAAAAGAGGTGGCCAGAATGACACCCCCATCGATGGCGCCATTGAATCCAATCAAAGCGGCCACTTGCGGTTGCGGGGCAACGACAGGCTCCAGTACAGGATGCAGAATGGTTTGCTCCAAAACCGGTTGCAAACGCATCATGCTGCCAAAAATGTTGTGAACCCCATCCCTGACAAACTGGGACAATTGCTCCCGCAAAATAACGACCTCCACCACATCGCCCGAAATAAGGGCGCTCTTTTTGATCTCTTCAAGAATTTTTTCGGGATGCGTCGCATATTTCAGCAACAGATCCCGAAATGCCGTAAACCGCTCGATATCCGCATCCAGCAGACGAATCCCGATGCCGCGACCATCCTGACGAACGACCTGGGCCTGAAACTGGATGATGTGGGAATGCTCCTGTAACGCCTCTGTCCCCATACTCAGGAACAGTCGAAGCTGGCTGCGACAACCAACGAACGCCACATCGACGGGTACGTTTTCCAGACCAGCCCCGGCCACGGAAAAATTGACGGATTGCGTCCGAACGACAACACCCTGTGGCAACTCCAACTCAGCCGTCACCTGCACAGGAACGCGCGTATGTTTGCGTTTCTCCATGGTATCCCCCCTCGCAGAAAAATCAGGCTTTCCTTGACCCCGATGCGTAGCCGGGCGCTGAATGGGTTACGGAAAGACTCCCTGGGCAGTTACAAATGAGGTCAGCATGCCAAAAGCCCTCAGCGCAAAATACGGACCAGGGTACGGCCATCGATCGGCCCCAGCGCATGTCCCCCCGCATCGACGGCGATGGTCTCTGCCTGCCCCTGCAACGCAGCCACGTTGCGCATGTCCTGGCTCCAGGCCGGAACAGTCATGTCCCCGAACAAGACGCCCCCCCCCTTCCGGACCACGGACACATACCTGGCGCGTGGATGTTTTTGACGATTGAGACGAAACAAAAAATTGCCGGGCCGCTCCCTGACCAATTCGGCATAGAGATGCCGGGAACGGTTCAGGGTGTCGGCGCCAAACAGGGGGGCAACCATCCCCAGAGGGGTACTGCCGACCAGCAAGGCATCCTCCGCCTTGTCGCTTCCCAGGTGTGGCGCAGCAATCGTGACGAGCACCTGAATCCCCAGATTCGGACGGGTCACCATGAGCAGACGGGCCACCACCCCACCAGCCGAATGCCCCACCAGAATACGTTTTTCGCCTGGATGCAGGGCAAAAACCCGCAGAACGATGCTTTCCAGCAACCTGGCTTGCAGCTCCATGGAGGCTTCGGAGGGAAGATCGGCCCGATAGAAGGCCGAACGACCCGGGGATGGGCGCAAGATCCGCTCCTGCAACGCGCCTCCCCGTGTCGAAATCCCTCCCCCATTCCACCAACCTGCATGCTGTAGAGTCGCCGTCACCCCATTTTGTTCCCAGGCATTGCCATCGCTGAAGTAGCCGTGAACCAAAATCATGCTATCCGCCTGGAGCGGAGAGGGATAACCCACCCAGCCCATCAGCACGGCCACCGCCATCCATACCCGGCGGGTCAACCTGGCCGCACGGCTGCTCGAACCGCCCCCTGGGCCATCCCCTCTCCGGGGCATCATGGCGAGGCAGGCGCTTGACCGCCAGGAGAGGAACGCCTGGCATCCTGAAAAAATTCCCCCAACAAATGCGCTACATCAGAAGCCTTTTCCAGAAAAAAGAGGTGGTCCGTTTCCGGAATGAAGTGCAATGTGGCGCCGGAAATTTTTTTGACCAGAAGGTGCGCATTTTCCGGTGGCACCAAAATATCCTTGTCGCCGGACATCACCAACACCGGACAACGGATCTCCTCCAACGGGAGAGGATGTTTCATGAAGTTCGCCACGGCACTGTATTGCAAAAATACCTCCGCCGGATTTTCCGGCAGGCTGGTGCGCATCTGAATCATGTAGTCATAGATGGTCTGATAGCGTTGATGCAGGAATGGCACCAGGGAGGCATCCAGCGCCAAACGGGCCCGGGCCAGAGGGTCGAGGGTGTAGATGGCGCGCAATTGATCTTCCGGCATCAAGGGAAAGTGCGTCTCAAACTCGGGCCCACTGGAGGTGGTACACAACAAGGCCAACGCCGCAACCCGTTCTGGCGCAGCCAGGGTCAGAATCTGGGCAATGAAGCCACCCATGCTGAGTCCGATCACCCCGAACCGTTCGTGGCCCAGATCATCCATGACCTGCAATGCGTCCTGCGCCAGGTCGGCCATGGCATAAGGTCCGGGGCTGGGTGGTGAACGCCCCATCCCTCGATTATCCGGCATGATCACCTCGAATGCCCCGGAGAGATTTTCCGCCATTTTGGCAAAAACCCAACTGGCGCTCCCAAACCCGGGCAAACAGAGCAAAGGGAACCCCTTGCCTACCGCCGTGACATGGTTTTTGAACGGTGACCGGCTTGCTTGTCGCTCCATGCATGTTTCCTTCATCTGACCCAATGACCCGACTGGCACTCATCGCGTGCAGCACCCACACTCCCCCCCTGTCCCAGGATACCACGGATGAATCGTTGCTTTCATTGCTTTCATTCCCATTTTGTAACCATCCGGCGCCCTGTCGAAAAAATTTGCGCAACCAGAGAATTTGTTTTCCATGCGTGAACCATTCCGAGCTCCAGGTGTCTCATGGGCAGACCGGGGGCGGGATCATACCATGGGTGCCCAGGCTGCACCAAATCCGGTTTTTGATCCGACAAGGCGTCAACGCCTCGAACTGAACTCAACTCGATGGGAGATATGCATGAAACTGAACGGTATGGTCAAAATGGCGTTGTTGGCTGGTGCGGTCGCTTTCACCCTTGGCACCGCCTCTGCCCAGGCCGGGGAATCCGCCCATAATCCTTGCGCCCCCAAGAATCCTTGCGCTGCCAAGAAAGACGCCAAGAAGCACGATGCCAAGGCCCACACTGCCAAAACGCATGATGCCGCCAAGGCCAAAAAAGAGAAAGAAGATACCAAAGCGCCTGCTGCCCCTGCCACGCACTGATCTTCCTTCCACACAAGATCTTCGTTTTCCCTTCCCCCCTCACCGGGGGAGGGATTTCTCCTGGCAAGATGGTCAAATGCGCACAGGAACAAGCAACCGGAGTGTCGTCCTTTCTGTCGTGGCTTGGTTGTTGTTTTTTTGCGTCCCGGTCCTGGATCAGGGTTGCGTTGCGGATGGCGCGGAGGCCACCCAGCTTTTCCTCGCCCGTCATTGGCGCCGCCCCGTCCCGCCTCAGGGCTCTCCTCCCGCGCACGACGCTGCTGCCGAAACCAACCTGAATCCAGTTGGCTGCGCCCTCTGCCACGCATCTCAACACACCGATTGGCAGGCAAGCCTCCACCGTCACGCCATCAGCCCGGGCCTTCTCGGGCAACTCCTGGATATGTCTGCCACGGCGCTGGAGGATCACCAGGCCTGCCTGCGTTGTCACGCCCCCCTGGCGGAACAAGCGGAAACCGTGGCCACCGCCATCGCCAACAAAGATGAAACACTTGGCAGAGAGAACGATGGCCTGACCTGTGCCGGCTGTCATGTCCGGCAACACCGCTACTATGGCCCCCCGGCCCGCACCCCCTCCACCACGCCACCGACACTCCAACCCCATGGCGGCTGGACGGCTGAGCCAGCCTACGAAGATGCCCGTTTTTGTGCCACCTGCCACCAGTTCGCTGCCGATGACCCTGCGCTCAACGGCAAACTGCTGGAAAACACCTTCCAGGAGTGGCGACAAAGCCGCCACGCCCGGGAAGGGAAACCCTGCCAAACTTGTCACATGCCGGATCGCCGCCACCTGTGGCGCGGGATCCATGATCCGGAAATGGTACGTTCCGGTCTGGCCATCCATGCCGACCCACAGCCAGCCTCTCCCGGTGAAACGGCTCTCCACATCCTGATCCGGAATACAGGCGTCGGACACTACTTCCCCACCTACGTCACACCCCGGGTGGTCGTGGAGGCGTGGCAACAAGACCTGGCCAACACCACGCTGGCGGGAACCCGGCAGGAGATGATCATCGGACGCGATGTAACCCTGGACCTGACCGAGGAACGATTCGATACCCGTATTCCACCTGATGGCCAAAAAATGTTTGTGTATCACCAGCCGCGACACCCCCAAGCCACCGCCCTGGCGTGGCAAATCCGCGTGGAACCGGACCATTTCTACAAATTGTTCTATGAAGCTGTGCTGCAAACGGCATCCAACCCCCAAGGAAAACATCTGCTGCAAGAGGCCCTGCACCAGGCGCAGAACTCCCCCTATACCCTCTCTTCCGGATCTCTGCCCCTGGCGCTACCATGACACCCGGCTCAGTCACAATTTTTTTTTCGTCGGGGGCTTGCACTTTTTCGTCGCGTTGCCATCTTATTAGTTGAGTGAAGCAGCATGGAAACCTTTCCGGGAGAGTAGAAGAGAAAGAGGAGACGATATGGACGACCAGTATCTCATCGAGCGGCATGATCCAGCCCAGGCGTTGACTGTCATCGATCATGGTGCGGGTTTCCAGAGTTTTCTGCGTCGTGTGCATCTGGCCCCCATTCTCTCCCCTGAAGAGGAGACCGAACTGGTATCCCGTTACCGGCAGGAGAGAGATCTGGATGCCGCTCATAAGCTTGTGTGGTCACACCTGCGTCTGGTGGTCAGCACCGCCCGGGAGTATCTCGGTTATCGGGTGCAGTTGGCCGAACTGGTCCAGGAAGGAACCCTGGGCTTGATGCATGCCGTCAAACGTTTCGATCCGCATCGTGGGGCGCGTCTGGCCACTTATGCCTTGTGGTGGATTCGCGCTGCCATCCACGAATATATCCTCCGGGCCTGGAGCATGGTCAAGGTGGCCACCACCCAGGTCAAGCGCCGCCTTTTTTTCAAACTGCGCCAAAGCAAGGAGAGTTCCGCTCCACTGACCAGGGAGGAGGCCGAAGAGTTAGCCATCCGGTTCCAGACCGATGCCGCGACCATCCTGGAGATGGACAGCCGTCTGGCCTGCGGCGACGCATCATTGAATCGCCCTCTGCTGGACGATGCCAGCGGAGAGGTGCAGGATTTGATCCCCGACCAACGCCCCAACCAGGAGAGCATGGCCCTTTCCAAGGAAAAACAACGCCTCCTGGCCGCCATGATTCAGCAAGGCCTGGAGCGGTTGGATGCCCGGGAGCGGCAGGTGGTGGAGGAGCGTATCATGTCTGAGCGTCCCGCCACCCTGGAGGAGATCGGCGCCCGGCTCTCGATCAGCCGGGAACGGGTCCGCCAGTTGGAAAGCCGGGCCATGAAAAAATTGCGGGCGTTTTTTACCAGCGCCCCGGACGATGTGCGGCTGGTGATGGAGTCGGTCTGATACAAATTTCATGAGTCGCCTTCCTTGAGAAATCGGATCACATCCTCGGCGACCCTGCGGGAGAATACCAGGCCCAGATGACCGCAAGGGTGGCACGTGCGAAAATGTGGCCCCTCCAAAGTGGTTTCGGCCACCTCCACCACGCCATCGTTGTCCGGTTCGGGTCGAATCAGACCCAGGATCAGACCCAGGCCGATGGCGCGATTCCCTGCGACGCAACCAAAGGCCCGCCGTGGCGGCGTGGTGCGCATGCCTTGACCATCCAGCCCTTCCGGCATGCTGCGTCCCAAAAGCCAGCGGGTCGGGGTATGCCGGGAGAGTTGCGCCGCTGCCCGGCTGCCCTGAAAAGGTGACCCCAAGGCGATGCTCCGGCCCACGGGCCACTCGGGGTGATCATGCAGGAAGCGCAGAATGACCAATCCTCCCAGGCTGTGCCCGACCAGATGGAGCCCTCCGGTACAGGTATAACGTTGCAAAAAACCATGCAGCAGCGCCGCATTTTCAGCAACGGTTGCGCTGCGGGTCGGGTAACTGAAGCGCAGGGTGCGAAAACCAGCCCGGTGCAGCCGATAGCGCAACAACCCCATCTCCCAGCCACTCATCCAGAGGCCATGCACCAGGACGACACAGGGGCGTTTCGGCACGGGTGCTCTCCTCAGAAAGCAGCAGGGGGGGATGCAGGATGAAGCCATTGACGCAACTGTTCCTGGCGCAAGGGCGGGGGGAGTTCTCCCAGGGAGCGTGCGGATTGGTGAAATTGGGTTATGGCCCCACCCTCCTGCGCCATGAGGGCAAGCAAAGAGGGGATCCATTGGCTGTAGGTGGTCAAGGCGACCAAATGGGCGTTGTTCAAATGGGGCGGGAACCAGGAGTCACATGCAGCCCCTCCTCCCCAGTTGGCTGCCATACGATGGTAGGTACGGCGGGTGGCCTTGAGAATGTGCGTCTTGACGGCCAACAACTCGGCAGGGGTGCGCCGCGATGCATAAACCACGGCCAACAAAGCACGGCTCTTTTGAATCAAGTTCAGACAGGCATCGCGCTGTTGATGATAACGCCGGTATTTTTCTAAAAGTTTGGTCTGACCGCTCTGTTGCAGCCACAGTTCGACCCCGATCCGACTGACCGCTTCGGCATAGGATTCGTTGAACGTCGTGTCGCCGGAAACATACAGAGTGGCATGGGCCAACTCATGAAAGATCAGTCCAATCAGCCAAGGCTCGGGCCAATCGATGAAGGTGTTGAGCAGGGGGTCGTCAAACCAACCCAGGGTGGAAAAGGCTGGAGCGCCCGTGACGTAGGTATCCATACCCTCGTGCGCCAAAACCTCGGCAGAACGATGGGCATCATCCGGTGAAAAATAGCCCCGGTAACTCATGCAACCAGCCACGGGAAAACACCATGTGACTGGATCAAACGCATAGGCCGGAGTGGCATAAACGGCCCAAACGGCATAAGGCCGTGACAAATCGGCATAGCTTTGGAAAGATCCAGAGGGGGCAAGGGCGAGATCGGTTACCGCAAACTTGACTGCTTTTTCCGCCAGGGAGAGGCGTTGACGTAGCGGCTTGGGTGTGACCGGGTCAGCCAGAAGGTCAGAGATGGATCGCCGCCGGGAGAGGAGATCCAGTTCGCCACCAACCGCCTGCAAATAGTAGTGAGCCATGTCGCACCCCGTAAGCAGCAACCCGGCAGCCAACAGAGTCGTACAAACGAAAGATATTTTTCCAGCCCGAATCTTGAAAGGTGATGGCATGTCGAACCATATTTTTTCAACCCTGTTGCGTCTATCCAAAACCGCAAGCATCCGGCTGCCCGCAAGATTGCGTCCGGTCATGTTTCCACGGGACGATGCCTCACAAAACCCACCAGCCGCAGTCCGATCGACCGACGACATTCTGCGGGATATTCTCGCCTGGGACAAGCAGGATGCCAATGACTTATGCGTCCTTCTGAACAGTTACGATCATCTTGTGCTTTCCGGTGCGCAGGCCCCTGCCTTGGATTTGCGCCGGGTGCCGAGCGTTGATCCAACACCCCATTTTCGTTTTGGCACACCTGTGCAGTTTGTGGCCATGGACCTGAAAGCCCGTTGCGTCGTCAGGTCCGGCAAGCCGGAACGGTTTCGTTATGCCGTGCAAAATGTGGCTGAAATGTAGCAATTCACCACCCTTCAGCTTTTGGTTTTTTCCGCGAACGGGCCACCAGGGCGGCAAACTCCTCCGGTGGGATAGGCCGACTGAAATGGTAACCCTGGTAGGCATCACAGCCAAGATCGGCGAGGATCCGAAGTTGTTCGACTGTTTCCACCCCTTCGGCAACCGAATAGAGGTTGAGGCTTCTGGCCATGGAAAGGATGGCGCGGACAATGGGCGTATCGCCTGAACTCTCGGTCAGGGTCGATACGAACGAACGGTCAATCTTGATGGTATTGACAGGGAATTGGCGCAAATAGGAGAGAGAGGAGTACCCCGTACCGAAGTCATCCACGGCGATGCTCAACCCCATGTTGCTCAACTCGCGCAAGGTGATGATCGACTCCTTGATGTCGGCCATCATCAGGCTTTCGGTGATCTCCAGCTCCAGGTCAGTGGGTGCAAGCCCGGTTGTCTCAAGAACTTTCCTGATGGTGTTGTTCAACTGCCCCACCTGAAACTGCCGGGCGGAGAGGTTGATGGCCACGCGGAGCGGTCCCAACCCGGCATCGATCCAGGCCTTGTTCTGACGGCAGGCTGTCTCCAAAACCCACTGCCCCATGGGCACGATCAGGCCACTCTCCTCGGCAATGGCGATGAAATCACCGGGAGGAACCATGCCCATGCCGGGCTGATTCCAACGGATCAGGGCCTCCATGCCTGTCACGACGCCACTTCCGACATCGACCTTGGGTTGATAATGGACAACAAACTCCTGGTTTTCCAGCGCTTTTCGTAAACTGTTTTCCAGAATCAACCTTTTGGTGGCTTGCGTCGCCATGGATGAGGTAAAAAACATAAAGTTGTTCTTGCCGGCCTGCTTGGCTCGGGTCAGGGCCAGATTGGCATTGCGAATCAACGTCGTGGCATCCGAGCCATCCATGGGGAAAACCGACAGACCGACGCTGGCGGTCACAGTCAGCTCATGGCCCTTTGCCAGGATGGGGGGAAGCAGCACGGACTGCACTTTTTGGGCGATGGTGATCGCGCTTTGCAATTGTCGGGCGTTGCGAAATATGATGGCGAACTCGTCGCCGCTCAACCGACCCAGAGTATCATCCTTGCGGATGACACTGCGCATACGTTCGGCCACCTGCTTCAAAACCCGATCCCCGATCTCGTGTCCCAGGCTTTCGTTGACTTTTTTAAAGGAGTCCAGGGAGAAAAAAAGCAGCACGACCTGCTCACCGGAGCGTTGGGCGTGATTCAGCACCTGCTCCAGACGGTCGGTGAACAGCAGGCGGTTGGGGAGGTCCGTGAGGTGGTCATGGTTGGCGCGGGTCCGGGATTCCGATCTCTCCCCGCCCATCAGGGAGGTATCCAGGCAAATGGCGACGATGTGCGTTATTTCGTTTCGGGCATCACGCAGGGCGACGAGCGTCATGGACTCCTGGTAGGCAGCGCCACTCCGGCGCCGGTTCCAGATGACCCCGTGCCATTGACCCCGCATTTTGACCTCATCCAGGATGGCCAAAGGCGAGCAATCGAGTTCGTCAGGATTGCGAAACAGACGGGCCGGATGGCCGAGGATGGCGTCACGCGACTCCCCGGTCATGCTCGCATACCCCTCATTGACGGCCAACACCGTCCCGCCGGGATCCATGACCAGTATCCCTTCCACGGTATGTGCGAAAAGCTGCTCAACGATGGCAAGAGGGAACAGGGTATGGATCATGCCTCGTGCCCAGGGAGTTTAAAAACGTGTCGAGTACGTCCGCGATTCTCGTGGATCCTAATCCTTTTTGTCCACAAACTCCATGGCGTCGTCAAATATTCTAAAATTATTTTTTCCCCCCCGTTTGACTGCGTACATGGCAGTGTCGGCCTTGCGAATCAAGGTCTCCGGGTTGTCTTCGCGCAGGGCGTTGTAGCTGATGCCGATGCTGACGCCGATTTGGCACTCCTTACCGAGCGGATAGAATGGTTTATGCAAAGCCTTGATGATTTTTCTGGCCACCCTGACGGCGCCGTCAGGCTTGGAAAGAACGGTCAGGATGACGGTGAATTCGTCGCCGCCCAACCGTGCCACGGTGTCGGATTCGCGCAGGCAGGCCTGCAAACGCCCGGTGACTTCAACCAACAAGGCATCGCCAACCTCATGACCGAGCGAGTCATTGACCTCTTTGAACCTGTCCAAATCGAGAAACATGACGGCCAGGTACGACCCCATGCGCCGGGCCCGGGTCAGGTCGTGGCCAAGCCGCTCCATGAAGAGTTTACGATTGGGGAGACCGGTCAAGGTGTCGTGGTTGGCGAGGTGGGCCAGACGATCCTCGACGGTCTTGCGCTCGATGACCCCGGCCAGGGTGTTGGCGATGGCCCAGAGAAAATCGGTCTCTTCGGGATCCCGGATGTGGTTGTGCGCCAGATACATGTTGACCACCCCCAAGAGCTTGTCCTGGGAGAGAATGGGCACACAGTAATGACCGTGCGGCTTGATCCCGTCAAAGGTAACATCGTGCCGGTGATCCAGATCGCTTGAGTAGACGATCTCCTGCGTCTGGGCCGCCCGACCGCAAAGACAAAATCCCAGGGGCAGGCGGGCGCAAGCGGTCAACAGAGGCTTGGAAAGATTGCGCTCGACGGTCATCTCCAAGGTTTTGGTGCTGTCATCGTACAAGAATATGGAACCCTTGGCTTCGATGGTCAACCAGGGGACGGAGAGGATGACATCCAAGGCCCGTTCCAACTGCTCGTGGAGAGAGATGGGCTCCAGAGCGATTTGCAGGAGTTCGCTGATGGCGACACGGGACTGCTGGACGCGCTCGGCGGAAGCTTCATGATGTTTGCGCAGCGTGATATCCCGAATGACGGCAACGAAAAATTGCTCCCCTTCGGTGCGCCAACCGGAAAGGGACATCTCGACAGGAATTTCGTGACCATCTTTATGCAGGGCCAAAAATTCCAGGATTTTGCCGCCGATCAAGGCATTTTGGCTTGATTGGATCTCGTTGAACCGTTGGTGGAACGCCTCCCGAAACCGTTCCGGCATCAGCATCTCGATGGACTTGTGCAAAACATCCTGCTCCGAATATCCAAAAAGATCGGCGGCGCTCTGGTTCCAAAAGTTGACAAACCCCTGGTTGTCGCAGGAAACGATGGCGTCCCGGACAAAGAGCGGGAGCGAACGGCTTGCCTTCAACTGGCTGTCCAGACGGACATACGCCGCAGTCAGATCATCACAAAATTCATTGATTTCATTTAATTTTGCTGATCTTTTCTCCAAAAAAAGGAGCCCGGACAAGAAGGCTACTACGCCGCCGAACACCCCCAAGATACTGAGAAGATGCGCCGAGGAGGGGTCGATATGGAACTGGGCGGAGATGGAGACAACGACCAACAATGCTGCCACAAACAGGACAACGCCGCTCCAAAAGGAAATCCTGTGCCTTTCCCTTGACACCAACCGACTCTCTCCCACCATATCGCTCCCCTCGCTGCCAAGTTTGTGCAGAGAAACGGCAACCTTGTTTGACCCCGCGTCACGATTCTTGACGCAACATTGACATTGTATCATTTTTGGAATTTTAGAATCCATCATTATCTTATTATATTTTCATATATAAATATTTTATGCGTGTACATCCTGGCGAGACGCACGGTTTTCCACGGCTTACCGGGAAAGGGAGGTGGTGCGGGACGACGTTGTACGTCGGTGTCAATGTTGGTAAGTTGCTCACATGGTTACCTCGCCTGTCACTTTGAGTTTTGTGATCGCGGAATGCGTACATGGAAGAAACGGTCGTTGTCATCCTGGATCGCCCCGCCCATCCGGGCAACATTGGCGCTTGTGCCCGGGCCATGGCCAACATGGGCTTGCACCGGTTGCGTCTTGTCAACCCGCGCGAGTTTCCCCACCCTGACGCCGTGGAGTTTGCCGTGGGCGCGGCCTGGATTTTGGAAGAGAGTCAGATTTTTTCCACATTGGATGCGGCCCTGGCCGATCGCAACTTTGTGGTGGCAACCACCAACCGCACCCGAGGTCAGCGCCAGGTGGTGGTGACGCCCCGAGAGTTGGGGGTGCGCCTCCCTGAGATCCTGGCCAGGCCCGAGACACGTGTGGGTCTGCTGTTCGGGACCGAGCGCACCGGACTGGAGACCAGGGACGTGGAGCGGGCCGACTGGATATGCAATATTCCGACCTCCGGCACGCATGGTTCCCTGAACCTGGCTCAGGCCGTGTTGATCCTGGGTTACGAGATCATGTTGGGACGTGACCGGGGTCACTCCTTCGCCGCTGACCTGACCAGCCAGACTCCTCGCGCAGGAGCGGAGGAGATGGAACACATGTTTCATCACCTGGAGCAGGCGTTGCGGGCTGTGGATTTTCTCAAACCCCAACAAAAAGGCCATCTGATGGGCAGCATCAAAGCCATTTTTCACCGCGCTGCCATGGATCGTCGCGAAGTGGCCATCATGCGGGGCATCATCAACGAGATTGGACGCCCCCCCAGGGGGCAGGATCCCTGATGCAGGCGAGAATGCTGCGTATGGGCCAGGTTCCCAGGCATCTGGAAGAAGGGGTGAGCTTGGCGCCGGGCATGGAAGCGATCTTGTCCCGTTGGGCGCCGCGACCGGGCGATATCCTGACCGTAGTCGATCCCGAGGGCACTCTGTATCGTGCGCGTTTTCTGGGACCGGGACAGGGTGTGCGGCCTTTCACCATCGTGCCGACCACTCTGGAGCCCCGCCAACGCCGGCGGCTGGCACAGGCCATACCGGATCGTGAACGCATGCTCTGGGTGTTGCAAAAGGCTGTGGAACTGGGGGTCACGGATATCCAGCCTGTTGTGTCCGAGCGTTCGTCGGCAACCTCGGGGGGTCCGTCGCATCACCAGGACAAAGCCAACACCTGGGTGCGCGTCGTTCGAAAGGCTGCCATCCAATGCCGGCGTGCGATTCTGCCCGAGCTGCTTCCCCCCACTCCACTGGCGGGTATGGCCGACACCCTTCTGCCCAACGAAGCTCTGTTGTGCATGGATGTCGTGGGTAAGCGGCAACCCCTTTTTGCCCTGGCGCCGGCTCTGGTAAACAGGCCCTTGACCCTTCTTGTAGGGCCGGAAGGGGGGTGGAGCGATCAAGAACGAAAATATATTCAGTCGTTTGGAGGCATCGTTGTCAGCGTGGGGAGCAGAGTGTTGCGCACCGAAACTGCCGGCATGGCGGCCTTGGCCGTGTTGGCGGCTGCCGATGGAACCTTTACTCCGGGAGAAGATTTGTAGAGTATGGCGGGATTTTGCAAGACAATGCTTTCAGCCAGGTGTCGGCGCAGGGTGAAGGAGGGAGTCATGAGTTGGAGCAGCAATGGCGGCGGCGGCCCCCAGAGACCGTGGGGACAGGGCCCCAGGCCACCCCAGCCCCCTGATATGGAGAAAGTCTACCAAATGTTCCGGGAGAAATTTGGTGGCAGCATGGACGGAAAGCGCCTCTGGCCGATGGCCTTTGGGATCATCCTGGTCATTTGGTTGGCAACAGGAATCTATGTGGTGGGGCCTGATGAGGAGGGCGTTGTAACACGTTTTGGACGCTACATCGAGAGCACCAATCCGGGCCCGCACTACCATCTGCCCTATCCCATCGAAGATGTCTACAAACCCAAAGTCACCCAGGTGCGACGGATCGAAGTCGGTTACCGAACCCGGGGACGCTCCGCCGTGGATGTGGCCGTGGAGTCCCTGATGTTGACCGGCGATGAAAACATCATCGACATCGACATGAGCGTGCAGTACCGGATCCACAATGCCGCTGACCTGCTTTTCAATGTACGCAACCCTCCGCGTGACCCCAGCAATGTGGTGCGCAATGTGGCGGAGACAGCCATTCGGCAAGTGATCGGACGCAACAGCATCGACGAGGCCTTGACCATCGGCAAGGAACGGATCCAGGCCAACACCCTCTCCACCATGCAAAAAATCCTTGATGACTATAAAAGCGGCATCCTGATCGTGGCCGTGCAGTTGCAACAGGTCTCCCCGCCCGAAGAGGTCATCCACGCTTTCAAGGATGTCGCCAGCGCCCGGGAAGACCGGGTGCGCGCCATCAATGAGGCCGAGGGGTACGCCAACGATATCCTGCCCAAAGCGAAGGGCGAAGCCGCCAAACAGATCCAGGAGGCGGAAGCCTATAAAACCGCCAAGGTGGCGCGAGCCAAGGGTGACGCATTGCGTTTTCTCTCTCTGCTCAAGGAGTATGCTCGCGCTCCGGAGGTGACGACCTCCCGCCTTTACCTGGAAACCATGGAAGAGGTATTGACCAAGACCGACAAGGTGGTGGTCGACCCGCGGGCCGGGCAAGGTGTGTTGCCTTATCTTCCCCTGGACCGCCAAAAAGAGGGGATCCCCCCGCTGTTGCCCCGGAAGGGAGGTGAAGGATGAACAGGCGTGCCTCTGTCGGGATTGCCATCATCCTGATCGCGATTCTGGTTCTCATCTCCCAGGCTGTATTCACTGTCCACCAGGTAGAACAGGTGTTGGTGGTCCAGTTGGGTAAGCCGGTCCGTGCGGTGATCGAGCCGGGCATCCATTTCAAAATTCCTTTCATCCAGGAAACCTTCACTTTTGACAGGCGCTTGCTGGTTCTGGACCAGGAGTCCCAGGAGGTTCTCTCCTCGGACAAGAAGAATCTCAAGGTGGACAACTACGCCCAGTGGCGCATCGAAGATCCCCTGAAGTTCTACCAGACGGTGCGCAACGAGGCTGGCGCGGAGTCCCGCTTGAATGACATCGTCTATTCCAATCTGCGTGAAGTTCTGGGGCAGTTTACCATGATGGAGATCGTTTCGGGTGAACGGCTCAACCTGATGAAGCAGATTCGCGAACAGGCCAACATCCAGACCAAACAGTATGGTATCGGTCTGGTGGATGTGCGTATCAAACGGACGGATCTCCCTGCGGAAAACTCCAAGGCCGTTTACCGCCGCATGCAGACCGAACGCGAACGGCAGGCCAAGCAGTATCGCGCCGAGGGAGAAGAGGAGGCTGTCAAGATACGTTCCCAGGCCAACCGGGAACGAGAGGTCATGCTTGCGGAAGCCTATGGAACAGCCCAAAAATTGCGTGGCGAGGGAGACGCCCTGGCTGCGGCCATCTACGGGGAGGCCTTCCAACAGGATCCGCGTTTTTACGAGTTTGTCCGCTCCCTGGAGACCTATCGCAAGGCTTTTGTGCAGGGGACGACGTTGGTGCTGGAACCTGAGGGGCTGTTCCGGTATTTTAAGGGGCCCTCGCTCAACCCGAGGTAATACTGGACGCGATACCGGTGGATGATTTTTTGACCGCAGTGGGCCTGATGCTGATTTTTGAGGGGATGCCCTATTTCATCTCGCCCCATACCATGCGCCGTTGGATCGAACAGATCTCTCTTTTGCCGGAAATGGCGCTACGCCGAACAGGGTTTGCACTCATGCTGATCGGCCTGTCTCTGGTTTACTGGGTGCGGCAATGACACAGGAAGCAGAGGATCAGGCGACGCGCCATCCCGGGATGGACCTGGGGGAGATCGTGCTTGTCCTGGAAAAGATGGGCCGCAGACCGCGCCGGTTGCAAGGACATATCCCGGTGCATGGTCTGTCGTCTCTGGCGGAGTTGGCCCGGGTCGAATCTCCGGCCTGGGTGGATGTGCAAGCCGTGCGTGAGCAGGATCGTTTGCGTGTAACCGGCCACACGGGGGGTCGGGTCGGTTTGGATTGTGGCCGGTGTCTCAAGTCGTTTTCGTTGGAGCTGTCCGCAACCCTGGACCGGGAGTATGTCGCAGGTCAGGAGCTCCCGCCCAAAGGCGGCGAACTCGAAATTTCGGATGAGGTGGTCAATCTTGAAGATGGCGTTTTTTCGCTTCGCCGTATGGTCGAGGAGGAGTTGATCCTGGCGTTGCCTATGACACATGTGTGCCGGGATGCGTGTGCCGGGCTCTGTGCCCAATGCGGAGCGGACCTGAACCTTGGGGCGTGTGGATGTCTTCCCCAGGTTGCCGAAACCCCCTTCGCCTTTTTGAAAAACCTGGGATCGTTCAATCCCTGAAATTCCGGATCAAAAATCCGGTCCACTGAAAGGAGTTTTCCGCCATGGCGGTACCCAAGAAGAGAAAGTCGAAGTCGCGCGGTCGGCAGGGACGGTCACATGACGCCTTGCACTCGCCATCCCTCTCCACCTGCCCGAATTGCCAGGAACCACGCATGCCACACCGGGTGTGTGGCAAGTGCGGCTGGTACAACGGGCGTGATGTCCTGGAGTTGAAGGAGTAGCTTGGCGTGGGGAAACCTGCTCTGCGCCGCGATGAACATCCGGGAAAAGTGATGTCATCGTGACCGTCAGGATTGCACTGGACGCCATGGGTGGGGATCATGCCCCGGCCATGGCCATCGACGGGGCCATCCGATCGCGATCCGACAACAGCGACACGGAGTATGTTCTGGTGGGGCAAGAGGCGGCGATCCGGGCTGAATTGGCTCGCCACCGGGTCTCCGAGGATCGCATCGCGGTCCATCCTGCCTCCGAAGTCGTGGGCATGGGGGAAAAGCCTTCTGTTGCCCTACGCACCAAAAAGGACTCCTCCCTGCGGGTCGGGGCCAACCTGGTCAAGACCGGTGCGGTGGATGCCTTCGTTTCGGCTGGCAATACAGGCGCCTTGATGGCGACAGCCAAGTTTGTTCTCAAAACCCTTCCTGGTATCGACCGCCCGGCCATCGCCTCGTTGCTTCCCCGGGCCGGGGGAGAGACTCTCATGCTTGACCTGGGAGCCAACGTGGATTGTACGGTTGATCATTTGTGCCAATTCGCCCTGATGGGGAACGTCTATGCCCGGGAAGTTTTGGGTATCATCTCCCCCAAGGTGGGCCTGCTCAATATTGGCCAGGAGGAGATGAAGGGGAATGGCGTGGTGCGAGAAGCTGGCGAGAGACTGCGCCAACTCCTTCCCAACTACGTTGGCAATGTGGAAGGGACCGATATTTGTTTCGGTCAGGTCGATGTGATCGTTTGTGATGGTTTCGTGGGAAACGTCAGCCTCAAGTCGATCGAGGGGGTGGCGCAAATGTTGACTTTTTTTTTGAAAGAGGCCTTTGCACACTCCTGGTTGACCAAATTGGGGTATCTGGCGGCGCGCCCGGCGTTGCGGCGCTTTCGCACCCGTGTGGATCATCGCAAATACAACGGCGCCATGCTGCTGGGGCTGAATGGTGTGGTGGTGAAAAGCCATGGCTCGGCGGATGCCTTTGCCTTTTCCCACGCCATTCAAGTCGCAATCGAGTTGGCGACACGCAAGGTGAATGAAAAAATTCGTACCGAGGTTGCCAAATTGTATGGGACGAGGGTCGTTTGATGAAATATCCTTTGGCTCGCATCACGGGAACCGGTTCCTGCCTGCCGGAAAGATGTCTCACCAATGCTGAACTGTCCCGCATGGTGGATACCACCGAAGAGTGGATCTTTTCCCGCACCGGGATCAAGGAACGACGTATCGCCGCACCGGGTGAGTTGACCTCTGATCTGGCTGTCCAGGCAGCCCGGCAAGCCCTGGCCGCTTCCGGTCTTGCAGCCGAACAATTGGACCTGATCATCGTGGCGACAACCACGGCAGATCATGTCTTTCCGGCGACAGCCACCGTGGTGCAACACAAGCTTGGTATCACCAATCGGCATATTCCCGCTTTCGACATGCAAGCCGTGTGCGCGGGATTTATCTACGGACTCTCTGTTGCGGAAAAGTATATTCTTTCCGGAAGCTGTCAGCGCGTCCTGCTGATTGGTGCCGAGGTCTTTTCCCGTCTCGTCGATTGGCGTGACCGTTCCACCTGCATCCTTTTCGGCGACGGAGCCGGGGCTGTGGTGTTGGAGGCCGTCAACGAAGGGGAACGCGGCCTTCTCTCCACCCACATTCATGGCGACGGAACCTACCTGGATATGCTCAAAGGCCCACCCGGCATGGCCCAGTTGCCCATGAACCAAGGGGGTTGCGCCCCAGCCGAAGCCGTGCAACGTGACATTGGCTTCATGGAGATGCGTGGCAATGAAGTTTTCAAACACGCCGTCAAAGCCATGGGACAGGTGGCGGAAGATGCCCTGCAAGCCCATAGCCTGACCGCTGATGATCTGACCTGGCTGATTCCCCACCAGGCCAACATACGCATCATACAAAGCATCACCAAACGGGTCGGCATCGACCCGAAACGGGTTGTGGTGACTTTGGAGCGACATGGCAACACCTCGGCAGCCAGTATTCCCCTGGCCCTGGATGAAGCCGTCCGCGACGGACGCATCAAGCCGGGGGATTTGGTGCTCCTGGATGGCTTCGGGGGCGGGTATGTCTGGGGAGCGGCCCTGATACGCTGGTGATGTGACCCTGGATGGCAGCCCATTTATGCCTGCCCGGGGTGCAAAACTTCTCTATATTGTCCCGATAATGGGGTTGTTGCGGTCAAAGTCAGACGCCTCGGTTATCAACCTGTTCGGGTTCGCGCCATCCCCTCCGCGCCTTAAATAAAACCTATAGAATCATAAACCAAGAGAGTGGCTCTCCGGCAAACCCGGATAAGCGCCCATGAGGTTGGGGCGGCACTCTGCCCCATACCTTCGTGACAAACCCAACTGTTCCTGATGATAAGAAATGCCATGATCCTACCTTTTTACCAGGGCAATCACATTTGAAATCCGGTCATCAATTCAGACAGATTTTTTTTGCGCTGTGGGATGTCATGCAGACTTGATATGCCCTGGGAGCGCAGGCGTCTCGCCTGCCATGAGCGGGCGAGACGCCCGCGTTCCCAGACAAACCCGAAGGTTGCCCATCGGTCCAAAAACAAAAACTGTCATTATAAGGGTATCGGCATTTAAATGCGATTGCCCTGACCTTTTTACTTGCATCATGGTGCAATAATCCGCACGATCACACCCTGCGAGGGTGGCATGGGCCATGGTGTCGGCAAACTGACGAAGGTGTGTGGGGAAGAGCTATGACCGAGGAGAGTGGCGGGCAGACGCGGGAAGAGGAGATGGAGATTCAGGAGTGGCGGGAAGCCCTGGAGTATGTCCTGGAACATGCCGGCTCGGATCGGGTGACCGAGCTGCTGCGAGAACTTCACCACCATGCGCATCGGCTCGGCATCAAAATCCCCTTTTCTGCCAACACCCCCTACATGAATACCATTCCCCCCTCCGAACAGCAGCCCTACCCCGGGAGTCGGGAGATGGAGCGCCGCATCAAAAGCCTGATTCGCTGGAACGCCATGGCCATGGTGGTGCGTGCCAATCAGCAGGATGTGGGCATAGGGGGGCATATTTCCACCTTCGCCTCGGCGGCCACTTTGTATGAGGTGGGATTCAATCATTTTTTCCGGGGTCCAGAGGCGCCGTGTGGGGGCGATCTGGTCTTTTTCCAGGGACATGCCTCGCCTGGCATCTATGCCCGCGCTTTTTTGGAAGGGCGATTGAGCGAACGGGATCTCTCCCATTTCCGCAAGGAGTTGGCAGAGGGAGGCGGGCTCTCTTCCTATCCGCACCCCTGGTTGATGCCCGATTTTTGGCAAGTCCCCACGGTCTCGATGGGGCTTGGCCCGATCATGGCCATCTATCAGGCCCGATTCATGCGCTACCTGGAAGACCGGGGATTGCGTCCCCCGACCGATGCCAAGGTCTGGGCCTTCCTCGGCGATGGCGAGACTGACGAGCCCGAGTCCCTGGGGGCCATCTCCCTGGCCGCCCGGGAGCATCTGGATAATTTGATCTTTGTCATCAATTGCAATCTGCAACGACTGGATGGTCCGGTGCGCGGCAACGGGCAGATCATCCAGGAGCTGGAAGCAGATTTTCGGGGCGCCGGCTGGAATGTGATCAAGGTGATCTGGGGAGAGGATTGGGATCCCCTGTTTGCAAAGGATCACGAGGGTCTGTTGAGCCGGCGATTGGCGGAACTTGTGGATGGGGAGTACCAGAAACTCTCGATCGAAGGGGGCGCCTACGTGCGCCAGCAGGTGTTCGGCAAATATCCGCAACTTTTGGAGCTGGTTTCCCACCACTCTGACGAGCAGTTGCACCGCATGCGGCGAGGGGGGCACGATCCGGCAAAGGTCTACGCCGCATTCCACGCCGCCACGCGCCACAAGGGGGCCCCCTCGGTTGTCCTGGCCATGACCATCAAGGGGTATGGTTTGGGCGCAGCGGGGGAGGGATTGAACATCACCCACCAGCAGAAAAAGATGACCGACGAGGAGTTGCGGGCCTTCCGGTCGCGCTTTGGCATACCGTTGTCGGACGAGGAGGTCTCCCATATGCCCTTCTTCCGCCCCGCCGAAGGGAGCGAGGAGATGCGGTATCTACAGGGGCAGCGGCGCAAGTTGGGGGGGTATCTCCCCAGCCGCAAGGCCAAGGCCGAGCCCATTCAACCCCCGGCGGAGGAGATTTTCCAGGAGTTTGCCGATGGGACGGGCGAGCGGGAACTCTCCACCACCATGGTCTTTGTGCGCCTGCTGACCCGGCTTCTCAAGGATCCTGCGGTTGGGCGGTTGATTGTCCCCATTGTCCCGGATGAGGCGCGCACTTTTGGCATGGAGGCGCTGTTCCGGCAGTGTGGCATTTACTCCCATCCGGGGCAGCTTTATGAGCCGGTCGATTCCAAAAGCCTCCTCTACTACAAGGAGGCCCGGGATGGCCAGATTTTGGAGGAGGGTATCACCGAGGCGGGTGGTTTGAGCTCTTTTATCGCCGCCGGGACCGCCTATGCCAACCACGGGGTGAATACGATTCCCTTTTTTGTCTACTACTCCATGTTTGGGTTGCAACGGGTGGGAGATTTGATCTGGGCTGCGGCGGACATGCGGACGCGGGGATTTTTATTTGGTGGCACGGCTGGTCGCACCACGTTGGCCGGGGAAGGGCTCCAACACCAGGATGGGCAAAGCCATCTGCTCGCTTTGCCCATACCAACCCTGATGGCCTACGATCCCGCCTACGCCTATGAGGTGACCATCATCGTTCAGGATGGGTTGCGGCGCATGTATGTGGACCAGGAGGCTTTGTTCTACTACGTCACCATCATGAACGAAAATTATACGCATCCTCCCATGCCCAAAGGGGCGGAGAGCGGCATTTTGAAGGGGATGTATCTTCTGGAGGGAACGACCGCTCCTGCCCACTGGCCCCGCGTGCAGCTCATGGGGAGTGGCGCCATTCTCAACGAGGTGGTCAAGGCGCGGGAGATGCTGGCCCGATACGAGGTGGCTGCCGAGGTGTGGAGCGTGACCAGTTACAAGGAGCTGCGCCGGGATGCCCAGGAGGCGGAACGATGGAACATGTTCAATCCTGGCAACGAGCCGGTGCAATCTTATCTCGCCCAATGTCTGAAGGATCGTTCCGGACCTTTCATCGCTGCCACCGACTATGTCAAGGCCTTGCCGGATCTGATCGCCAAGTGGTTGCCTGGCCCCCTGCTTTCGTTGGGGACCGATGGCTTTGGCCGGAGCGAAACCCGTGCGGCGTTGCGGGACTTTTTCGAGGTAGATCGGCGACATGTCACTCTGGCCGCACTGAGCCAACTGTATGACATGGAGTTGTTGCCGGTGACCGTGGTGCAACGTGCCATCCAGGAACTGGAGATCGATCCCGAACGCATCAGTCCGGTGCGTCGCTAATGGATCAACCGACATGACTTGAAGCGTTCACTTTTCCTGACTATGCCGCACTCTTTCAAGAAAAGCCCGGGTATAAAAGCCTTTGTCAGGGCTTCGCCCCGAACCCCACCAGGACGCTGTCCTGGACCTGCCAGGGAGCCAGCCCCCTGGACTCCGATTCATGCCATCAAATCAGCACGGTTGAGCCACTAGGGGTGGGCGGACTCTTGCGTGGGTCAGATCGAAATCTCCCCCCGGGATGGTGGATCGGCAAGTGGCTGGTGTTTCTGGGTGCAAGCCTGGTGGTGTTTTGTTATGGCTTGCACTTCGACACTTTTGTCATCCTGCTTGGGCTCCTTTGGCTGCTGTTTCGTTTGGCCAGTCCCGCCAACGCGATCACCTTTTCTGTCGTACTGGCCTTGATGACCTTATGCCTGTGGGGCGGCATCGAGCTGCTTGGTTTGAACAAACCTTTTTACCGCTTGCATGAAAAGCTGGCCTATTTTGACAGGGAGATGGGCTTTTCGACCTATCAAAAAAATGTTTCCGCCAGCATGGAGATGCCCTTTGGCGATCTGCGTGCCATGTCATCGCACATGCCGCCTCTGGAGGCTCCACGGACCATCTCCTGCCAGACCGACAGCCTGGGATTTCGCAATACCCAGGATTATCATGGCCAACCCTTCCTTGTGGTGGGGGATTCGTTTGTGGTGGGTGTCGGCAATACGCAAAGTCAGACGCTCGACCGTCAATTGGCGGATCGTTATGGCATGCAAGCCTATAATCTCGGCCACCCCGGTGATGCATCCGATTATTTGCAGCGGATACAATATTTCCGTGCCCACTTCAGCGAGCGGCCCAAATTTTTGGTTTTTCTTTTTGAGGGGAACGATTTTCCCGCAAAGGATCGTCCCATCGCTCCACAAAGCTGGTTGCGCACCCTCAAGGAGAACTACGCCCTGTTGTCCAAAAACAGATTTTCCAATTTCATCACGATGAAGCGCAACCAGATCAAGGTTCGCCGCAAGAACCAGGATCCTGGTCAGGATCCGGCAGGGTCGTTCATGGTTGGTGACCGGGAGATGGCCTATTACAAGCTCTATCGGGAAAACACCGAACGCACCCATTATGTGTTCCCCCCCGGTTATGTCGCCGATTTGCGCCTGCTCCTGCAACTGAGTCACAAGGTTTTTTTTATTCCCACCAAATACCGGGTGTATGGACCGGAGAGCACCCTTCCACCCCAGGCCTATTGGGAGCGACTCAACCAGGTTTGCCAGGAGGCAGGGACTCCCTGCATCAACCTCACCGCGCCAATGCAGATCCAGGCCCGCCACCATCTGGAACAAGGCCAGACGCTTTGGTGGCGTGATGACACACACTGGAATCCACTGGGGATTGCGGTGGCGGCGGAGGTGGTGTGGCAAACTGCTGGCCGGTCCATCCACAAAACACCTTGAAAGGACAATCTGTCCCAATTGGGATACAAATCTGTCCCATTATGGACAAAATGTCCTGCGTCCGACGGCATACGGGACAAAATCGCCCGTGGTTTGACGGTTTTTCGTCAATATCCCAGCGCCCAAACGTATATTTAAAAAAATAACAATGTGAAAGCAACAGGTTTCAATCCTGCCGCAAGGAGACCGATACGTCGGTACGCCTGCGTTCCGGAGCATTTTCACGCTCCTCCAGGAGGGCGACCAGCTTGTGGATAAACTCGGTTGACACACAATGATCCACCCAGGATTGCAAGGCAGCCACTGCAGTTATCGATGGAATTTCAGGAATTTCCCGAAACTGATCCAGCACCCAGTTCTCGGCATGCAGGCGAAAAGTTTCGATCAGGTCACGAACCAAGCCATACAGGGCAGGGAAATTTTCATCCGTAACCGTGACGCTTTGTCGTTTCATGGCAAAAAGTCCTAGAAATTGTTTTTAAAAACATTAGCTTACGTCATTAGCACCACATCCGGGCACCCGGTACGCCAACACCCGGCACGACCAAACCTCAAGTATGGCCTGTTGTTTGCATGATATATTCCTAAATATAATTTCCGAGCCGTCTGCTACCCCAGTTTTTCAGGAATCAAGGAGGCAGACAGCGAAGGCCCTTCGTTGCAAACCGTAGCGGTTGATCGTCAACCGGACTCTTGACAGGAGCGAGACCATGAGCACACTGAGCAATGACAAACCGAGCATCGTCGAACGTGTTGTGGAGAACGTTGGACTGATTACCATCATGGGGTTGGTCTTCGCGGCTGCACCGCTTCTGGCAGCGTGGTCCGTCAAAGGGCTGATTCAGATCTTTTAAGCCGGTTCCGCGTTTCGGGCGCACCCGGACTCCATGCCCGGCGGGATCCCGGTAATGGGCGCACACCCGCCACCTTCCGATCGTGGATCCCCCCGTGGAGTTCGTGCGTTGCCAATCGTCGGGCTTGGCCGCAGGGAGAGGAAGGGCCAGCCCCCCTGGCTGTCCCTGTCTCCTGCGTCATTCCCAAGCTTGGCCACCAGCTGTGGCCTTCGATCCTGTCAGGGTGCGGTCCGTCGCCTGCTTATCAGTAACAGGTTCCGCCCGCCTCCTGAAGGAGCATTTCCACTTCGTCGTGGTGCTTTTCCAGAGCCATCAAACGGGCGGTGACGCCTTTGTTGTCCCGCTCGTTCACGCGTATCCCTTTGCCCAGAAGATATTTCACAATCTCCGCATGGCCGTTTGCCGAGGCGAACATCAGCGCGTTAAGGCCATCCTCGTTCTTCACATGAATATCGGAACCAAATTCCACCAACATTTTAACGATCTCGGTATGGCCCTTGTCCGCCGCAATGAGGAGGGCCGTGCAGCCGCACTGGTGATTCCGCTCGGCGCTGGCCTTTTTCTCGATCAACATGCGGGCGGCCTGAACGTCGCCATACTGGGCAGCCAACATGAGGGGCGTACTCCCCTCCTTGTCCTGGGCATTGATGTCGGCCCCGGCCTTGATCAGGGCCGGCAACAGGTGCGCGTTGCCATACTGGATGGCCAGATGCAAGGCTGTACGCTTTTTCTGGTTGACAGCCTTGACGTCAGCGCCCTTGGCGAGCAGCATTTCCAGAATTTTTTGCCGTGTTGCCTGCTCGGCAGGCTCCTTCAACCGCACGGCGACCAATTTCAGGAGCGGCGTCCAGGATCCTTTGGTTTGAAAGTTGACATCCCCCCCATGCTGGATCAAGGCTTCGACCAACTCTGGATGCAGCCACTCCGCAGCCAAAAACAGGGCCGTGCATCCAGCTCTCTGGTGGGGGGCGTTCACCTCGGCGCCCTTGCTTAAAAGGAGTTTGACGACCTCGGCGCTCCCCTCCTGCGAGGCCAGCATGAGCAGAGACATACCGACCTGATTGTACTGATTAGGGTTGGCTCCCCGATTCAGGGCGTCCCGGACAGCGACCCAGTTCCCTTTGTTCGCATCATCCCAAATTCCGGCTTCTGGAGCTGCGGCTCCCTGGTGTGCCCCTCCCTGGGCCAAGGCCACCGAGTTAATCCCTATGCCACCGGCCAACAGCAGCATACAAAGCACGGCTGCGATCTTGTTCATGATAGACCACCCTCGGTTCGTGACCCCTTTGTCAGGCGAAAACTGCCAAAAATCTCCCGACGTGTCAAATCCTGCTGCCATCGACAGGTCATGGAGCGTTCCCTGCGAACATTCTCGCGGAACTGGACAACATCCGTCCAGGCAGAAAATACCTGATCGGCAGTTTGGTACCGGGACAAACCGACCACCAGGGGCTGGAGGTAAAAAGAGCCAAGCTGGGGGTCATACTGGACATGGGCATCCTGATCCTGTCCCAGCATGGTCAGGCTGACCCTGGGCCCCAACGTCGGCAGAGAGACCTGTTCCCAGGCCTGCGCGACCGTATCATGCGGCGGTTTCCCGGGAACCAGAACCCGGCAAAGCATCCAGGGGGTAAGCTGTAGAAAGACACTCCACCCCTCCACATGGCGGCATGCCCTGACTTCATGGCCCAAAAGAGGATTGATCACCTCCATTTCCAGACCAGGCACACTCTGCTCCGCACCCAAGCGGCGGGTGGCAGCCGCGAAGAGTTCCTGAAACGCCTGCAAAAAAAACACCCATTCCGGGTCACAAGGGCTTGGCTGGGTGTCGTGCATGATCGCCTCCAAACAGATCCAAAAGCCGCGACCCAAGAAAGCCGTAGAGCGCCAAACCAGCCGACTCCTTGAGCCTGGTCGCAAACCTCGGCACCCAGATGGCCAAGTGTTCCTCCCACAACTCCCACCGCAAGTCGGCCTGGGCCACGCGCTGCGCCGCAAGGTGGGCGGCCAGATCCAGCATGGAGCCCAGAAAATCCGGAGAGATATCCGGGTCCGCTGCAACACCCGCACGCTGGTAGAGTCCGGCGATGGCCTGCACACAATCCCCCCCCAGAACGCCATGCCGCCAGAAGCTCTCAAAGGGGGGACAAGGTGTCGTGGGAAAGCCGTTGACAAAGAGCCGGGTATGTTCAGCCTGCCACGACTCCAGGGAAATTCCCCGGAGTTCGGGACAGACCGCCTGCAACCCGGGAAGCTCAATGGCCATCTCCTCGACGGCGGCCAGGGATCCTGGCTCGGGCTGCCCAAGCAGCCCGGCCAGCAGGGTCAACTCATGTTCCAAGGTGATGGTCATGAGATCATGGTTACCACGGATAGGCGTAAACACCAGCCGACATGAAATAGTGCCGCAGGAGATACCCTCCAGTGAGCACCAAAACCGATGCCGTCACGATGGGAACCTTGCCGGACCAGGAACCGAAAACGCATTTCAGCTCCATGGCCAGGGGGATCATCAACCCACACACGACGAAGCCCATCACCCAACCCGAATCGTTCCACAACAGCTCAGCCGACCGGTAGCCAGCCTCCGATCCAGAGAGCGTATAGTTGAAGAAAGAGTAGATGACAACCAACTCCGCCGTGATCAACCCGATATCCACCCGTTCATAGAGTGCCCGGATGGTGTGATCCACCCGGTGGTAGATAAACATGTACATGACGATGAGAAGCCAGGCCATGGAGGTGGAAAAGGCAGAAACCGTGAAGAGAATGGGCACGCCCGGGTTGTGCCACAGGGCCACCGCCGGGAAACTCTGCAAGAGCAACCCGGTATAGACAGCAGTCCCCAGGCCGGTCACGACGGCAATCCATCCCAGAACAGTCTGGTATTTTTGCGCGGTCACCGCCACATCGCGGGTGATTTTCATCCGCAGAAAATCACCCATGACAGGCCAGCCCAGGAGGCGCTTTTTTTCCACCATGAAAGGCAGGGCAAACAGGACAGCCGCGATCTGGAGCCAGAGGATGAACTGCGAACCCCAGGCGATCCAGGAATCGGGTTTATGAAAGATGCCCCATGGGGTCAGGATGTACACCGCCGCCCATTTGTGCAACAGGTGGAGGAAGAGCATGCCGGACCCCAGAGTCAACATGGCCGTGCCGGAGAGAGCCCCCCACATCACCAACTCTTTCTCCTCCCGCAGATACATGTGGGTAAGAAAGCTGACCACGATCACAGCGGCTCCCATGCCGCCAAGAAAGAGATACAACGCAAACCACCACGTCCACAAATTCTGAGTGCTGTAGGTCATGATTTCCATGCGGATCTCCTACCGTTGGGGAATGTAGTAAACGTTGGGACGAGTCCCCAGATGGGCCAGGAGCGGCTTGGCCGTGCCATTGCGCACCAACTCCGTGGCCGGGTAGGCGGGACTATCCAGATCGCCCAGCATTCTCGCCTCGCCCGGGCAGGTTCGCACGCAAGCCGGCAATTCACCCACCTTGAGCCGGTGATGGCAGAAGGAACATTTGTCCATGCTGGGGGCCTTGCGTTTCAGTACGCCGTAATACTCCTTCCCGGTTTTGATATCCGCATGGGTAAAGGGGTAGCGGGCATTGTAAGGACAGGCCAGGGCACAGGCTTGACACCCCATGCACAAAGTCTCGTCCACCATCACCACCCCATCGGAGGTCCGATAGGTCGCTCCGGTCGGACAGACACTCATGCAGGGGGGATTGGTGCAGTGGTTACACAGGCGGGGGATGAAATGCCGCCGGACCGTGGTGCCGGATCCACTCTCCCGGTCGTGGACGTAGGTCCGCCAATGATCGGACCAGACCGGTGTTTGATTTTCCAGCGAACAGGCAGCCATGCAGGCATTGCAGCCCACACAGGTGTTCATATCAATAACCATGACGTAACGGGTCACGATGCCACTCCTTTTCAGATTTTTTCGATCCGCACGGTAAATTCCTGAGAACGGAATCCCGCGACAACGGGCTCAACCATATAGGGGATCAGCTTGTTGGTGGCCGTGCCAATTCCCACACTCAGACGCAACGCCTTGTTCTCGACGCCGAACGACGAGTGCAGGAAAATGGAGTCCGGATGCAGTTGGTTGGTCACATAGGCTGTTCCCTCCGCCTGCTGGCCGGAGAGCTTGTTGGTCACCATGATGCGATCGCCGGAGACGATTTCCAAAGTCGCAGCCCGGTCAGGGTGGATCCAGATACCGGTGTAGATATCCTTCTTGAATCGGTTGATGGCCGCCAGCACCGGGTTATTGCTGTTGGTGGAACCATAGGAGATGGTCGGGGTCTTGCCGTAGGTAAAATAGAATTCATCCTTTTCCAGGGGTTGATCCATGGTCTTGCCATCACGGCAGGTGGCGGGAATGGCGGCAGCCAGAACGTTGAAGGATGGACCTTTCCCCCCCATGCCATCGCGCAGCCACACGAAGAGGGAACCAAAAAACTCCAGACGTCCACTCGTGGTCGGCAGGGCCATTTGCCGGGGCATGGCATGGTGGGCCAAAATCTCTTCCGCCGGCATTTCAAGATGCACGCCATGACGTTTGAGGCTTTCGCGCAACTCTTTGGGTGAGGTATGAATCCGGGCAGCGGTCATGTCGAAGGCAACGTCACGGCATGCCTTGGAGTAGGGACTTTTCTCCCCTGCCGCAAGGTATCTTTCATACGCAGCCATGGTGGCCTTGCCCGGAATGCCGCTCAGGGCCTCCAACATCTTGACGAACGGCTCCGTGGTTCCTGATATGACCCGGCTGAGCCCCAACAGGATATCTGGAGTTTCCAGGGTGTCGTACAGGGGCTTGATCGCACCAAAACGGGTCGTCAGAGCCAGGTCATGATTGACCCCGTTGCCATAGATGGTCGGCTCGTCCCGTTCCAGGTAGGTCGGGTTGGGCAGAATGACATCGGCATAGGGAACGGTGTCCGACGGCAACACATCCACAACCACAACCAGCTCCATGTTGGCATGGGTCAGGATGGTCTTCCATTGGGTATCCGGATAGTAATGCCGAACCGGATTGGCAGCGTTGATCACGATGGCCCGTGTCAGGTAAGGCTGGCCATTGTAGACCAGTTTGCCGGTCACGGACTCCATCAAGCCTGTATCCGCCAGGGCCGGCACGGCGACCGCCTCGCGACCGGCTGCCCGTTCCTGCGCGGAAAAAGCGAAGGCCCAGGCCGGATGACCATGCGGGAAGGTCTTGGGGTTGGAGATGGCCTTGATCAACTCGCCCACGAAAGGAACGCCCGCCACGGAGGTCATGAGGGGACCGGGGGAACGCTTTTCCCGATTGGCTTCATGCCAATTGGCCACCTTGTGGTGGTACTCGCCGCTCATGATCCAGCCACCCTTGCGGTCGATTCCCCCCACCAGGGCCTGCAACATGGCCTGCACCCGCCGGAGCATGTTGATATTGGTATACCGGGCGCCATGCCAACCCGGATCCACGATGGGCCGCCCAGCCGCAGCAAAGTCTCGGGCTGTCCTGAAGATGACCTGGGCGGGAACCCCTGTCGTTTTGGCTGCCCACAAAGGCGTATTGGCCGAGATTTCCGCAATCTGGGCCTGGAGGACGGTCATCACGGGGCGGCCTTCCAAAACCAGGCCATCCGGGGCATACAGGGCCGGGTACACTGGCCCTCCCTTGATATCCACCACGTTCTGGTGGCTGAAAGGGGGTATGGAAACCACCTCTCCGGTGCGTTCCTGGACAACCCGTGGGTTGCCATCTGCATCCGTGGCGATGGCCCAAGCGCCGTTTGCATCCCGCGCCAGAAGGAACGGCATGTTGGTGTGCTTCTTCAAAAACTCCCCATCATAGAGTTTCTCGGTCAGGACCACATGCATCATGGCCACCATGAAATCGAGATCCGTACCCGGACGGATCCGAATCCACTCGTCGGCCTTGGCGGCAGTTTCCGAGAGCCGGGTATCCAGCGCCACAACCCGGGCGCCCTTTTTGCGCGCCTCGGCGAACCGCACCATGCGGGAGGTGGAGATGGCACCGATGGAAGCATTGTTGGCCACGAAGAGAATATAGTTTGCGTTGTCGTAGTCGGGAAGAACTTCATCGTGAATGTTGAAGTTGCCGGTCACCGAGTCGGTTCCGAGATGTCCCGAGGCCACGCAGTGCTGCATGGGCGAAGCGACAATGTTGGGCACCCCGTTGGACAAAGCGAAGGGGACGGCCCAATACATGTAGAAAACACACGAGGTCCAACCGCCTACCATGGTCCACTCCCAGGGCTGGATCTTCTTGGTCCTGGTCTTCTCCTCGATGTAGGCCCAAGCCTCTTCCCAGGTGACGGAGCGGAACTCCGCCTCCCCCCGCTTGCTCCCTTCCACCCGGATCATGGGCCCCTTGATGCGATCCACATCGTAGACTTGGCGCATGCCGGCTTGGCCCCGGGCACACATTTTTCCCCGGTTCAGGGTGGAGTGAGGGTTGCCATCCAGTTTGACGATGCGCTTGACCCCATTCTCCGTCTCGGTGGTCACCTGGACATTACACAGCGAGGAACAAAAATTGCAGATGCTGTAGACCTGCTCCCTGGTGACATCGTCGCCGCGTGCGACCTCGCCACCAACAAGCTGCGGGGCCAACAGAGAGAGCCCCGCGACCCCTCCGCTGGATTGAAGAAATCTACGTCTGGTCAACCTTGGGAATCGCCAGGACATGTGTACTCCTCTCCGTTGCACAATAGGACGAACAGTAGCGCAAGCCCGCTCTCTGCATGATGAAAACCCCCCATCGCGGCGAGCCGGCCCCTCGTGTCATAAGGGCAACATTCGTGCCTCTCTAGGGGAAATTTTGCCAAAAATTTACAACAGATTGTAATTTTTCATGAAAAATTTTACATTCGTGCAGCGTTCCTGTTACATTTGCGGCCAACCGGGGTGAATTCCCTGCCATCCATGACAAACTTGACAATTCGGTTTGTCATGGATGGCAGAATATCTTCGACAATTTTGCCAACCCCATGGGTTTCGCACACATCCTCCGCCCGAAAGGTTCCACTGCATGACGGTCTCCCTGGCGCACACCATTCCGACCATCGATGCTGCGGCATTTTTAAGCATTCATCCCGTGCCGACCATTCTGGTCGACCTGGAGTATCGTGTTCTGGCCTGCAACAAGCTTTACGAGGAGACTTATGGTCCCATCGTGGCTCTGGGGGAGGTGCGGTGCTATGAGATATCCCACGCCTATGCGCGCCCCTGCGATCAGGAGGGGGAGTCCTGTCCTCTGCATGCTTGTTTGGAGACTGGACTGAGTCAACGTCTGCTCCACGTGCATCAGACCTCCGAGGGGAAAGAGTATGTTGATGTGGAGATCCGACCCATTCATGACCAGGCAGGCCGAATCACCCATTATTTGGAGATTTTGACCCCGGTCCGCATCGCTTCTGCCGACCCGGCCCCCGTGGGGTTGGTCGGTTCCTCGCCAGCTTTTCAGCACATGCTGCGGATGATCCAGCGGGTTGCCAACAGCAAGGCTTCCGTCCTCTTGCTGGGCGAGTCGGGCACCGGCAAGGAGGTGGTTGCCCGGGCCATTCATCAGGCCAGTCCGCGGGCGAACATGCCTTTTGTCCCTGTTGAATGCTCCGGTTTGACCGAGAGTCTGTTCGAGAGTGAGCTGTTTGGATATGAGCGCGGCGCCTTTACCGGCGCTCACTTGCGGAAAACCGGCCTGGCTGAGGTTGCACACCAGGGGACGCTTTTTCTGGATGAGATTGGCGACATCCCCCTCTCTCTGCAAGTCAAGTTGCTGCGTCTGTTGGAAACCAAGAGTTTTCGCCGGGTCGGTGGCGTCAACACCCACTATGCCAACTTTCGGTTGATCTGCGCGACCAACCGGGATCTCTCCGCCATGGTGGCGCGTGGCGAGTTTCGTCTGGATCTCTTCTACCGTATCGGGGTATTCCCCATCCACATGCCCCCCCTGCGTGAACGCCGTGAAGACCTCCCCCTGCTCGTCCAATCGCTTCTGGACCGCATGGAGGGCGGCCAGATGATCCATTTGGCACCGGAGACAATGGCCTGGCTCATGACCTATCCCTTTCCTGGCAACATACGGGAGTTGATGAACATCCTGGACCGGGCCATCCTGATGATGGACGGCAGCACCATGCTGCCCGAACATTTGCCACACCAGGCGCAAGGCATACCTACCCCTCCTCCCCTGCGCCATCCCGGTCCGCAAGCCGCTTTTGATCTCCTTTTTCCTCCCGGTCCGCATCTGCCCACGGAGGGTGCGCCAGTCACCTTTCACCTGCGAAAAGTCCTGCCTTTGGAACACATCGAAAGACTCTATCTGGACGAGGTATTGCGGCAATTCGGTGATGACAAGACGCAACTGGCCAAGGAGTTGGGTATCAGCCTGCGCACCCTGTATCGCAAGATTGAAATCATGGAGGGGGGGCCAAGCGACCCCGAGGATGGGAAAACTTGAGAAGGAGGTCACAATCCGCCCCTCCTCCATTGACGAAGTGTTTTTTTTCGGGGAATCTCCCCGGGTTGTGAATGGCCAACCGACTTAAAGGCGCAGGTTTGGAGGTTACCATGTTTTGTCCAAAATGCGGTTCGGAGTTGCCGGCGGCTGCCGCGTATTGTCCCCGATGCGGTGAACAAAGCGGGAATCCCTCTTCCCGGGAAAAACCACTTCCCGATACATTCATTCAACCCTCAACGACAGCAACCATCACCTACGCCGGTTTTTGGGTTCGATTGGCAGCCGTTTTTTACGATAGTCTGATATTGAACATACCCACCATGATCTTTGGCTTTATTTTTGGGCTAATTTACTACTCCAACAACCCCAACGCCGCAGCAAAAGAGAATGATTCTCTCTTCAACCTCATCGGTATTCTTGTGGCCTGGATTTACATGGCGCTCATGGAGAGTTCCTCGAAGCAGGCCACTCTGGGCAAAATGCTGCTCAGGATCAAGGTGACCGATCTCTCCGGCAACCGTTTGTCGTTTGGCAGGGCTTCCGGGCGATACTTTGGCAAGACCATCTCGTTCATGATCCTGTGCATCGGCTTCCTCATGGCCGGGTTCACCAGTAAAAAACAGGCCCTGCACGACAAGATGGCAGGATGTCTGGTCATCAACAACCAGGAGACCAAGGGGCGCAAGGTCTGGATGATCATCGCTCTGGCCATCATGTTTTTGCTTCCCACGGGAATCATCTCCTCCCTGGTTCTGCCCTCTTACCTGAAACAGGCTGCACACGCCCAGGTATCCGAAGTGGTGTCGCTGCTCGAAAGTGGTGAAAAATCGTTGACGGAGTGGTATGCAACACACGGCTACTGGCCGGAACCAGGCAGGAATGTTCCCCTTATCGGGCCGGGAAAGTACGTAGAGAGCGTTGACCTGAGCCAATCCGGTCCAGGCGCAACGACCCCCGCTTTGATCGTAACTGCCACGTTGGGATCCAGCACCGTCGCCAAGGAGATCGTGGGCAAGAGCGTGCAAATAGCCACCAACGATGGAGGGGCTACCTGGAGCTGTGGTGCCGGCCTCTTCGACGGCGTGGACAACAAGTATCTGCCAACAAAATGTCGTTGAAGAAACACTCCGAAGCTCTGCCTAATGCGATGATCCAACCCAGGTGGGTTGCGGTTCTTCTTTGGCTGGTTCTTTTTCTCTTTTCCTTCCACAACGAACGACTGGGCATTGATTTTGGTGAAAATTGGGACGAGTGGCAAACCTTGAAATCCGTTGATCGTGTTTTCAAGGACGGCATCGTTCTCCCGCACTGGTACCGGTACCCATCGGTATTGTTTGACATGTCCTTGTTGGCGGCCATCTCGGACACCCGAGCCATCAGGGACGCCATCCAGGGAATTCCTGCCACACCTGACGACCCGTTTGCCGCCATGGCCAGTGGCATGCGGAGATCCATTGCCGAAAAGTCCTATCTCCTCCGCGCCAGGTCATGGGTCTCTTTTCTGACATTGTTGACAAGTTTGTGGATTTTTTTATTCATCCTGAAGATGAGGAACTCTCCCCAGGAAGCGCTCCTGGGGAGTGCTCTGTTCCTGACCGCATGGGAAGTCAATTATCAGGCCCGCTGGCTGGCAACGGAGAACCTGACGACCCTCTTTTCCTTTATGACGCAATATCTTTTGCTGCTCTCCATTCGATCATCCAGGTTGGGCGGACCCCTGATTTTACTGTCCGCGCTATCGGCTGGCCTGGCCACGGGGAGTTACTACCCCTCCGGCATCTTTTTGCTGCTGGTTCTCCTGACGGCTGTAGGCCTGCACAGCTGGGGGAGCCAACCAGGAGGGCCTTTCGCTACACTGCGCACGATCGGCATGGCCTGTATCGTTTTTTTCCTGACCTTCATTCTGACCACACCCGGGATGATCATTGAGCCGGCTCAATTCATTCGCGACGTTCTGTCTGAATCAATCTATTACCATGGAGGCCATGAGTTTTACCGGACAACACCAGGGTTGTATCATTTTTTTAAGATATTTCAGTATATATCTGTTGTGTCTTTTTCAAAATATACAATTATTTCTATCATGCTCTCTATATTTTTCTGCGTTGGATTTTACAATTTTGTCGTGGATGAAAAAATATCGACTTCCATATGGTTTTTCCTCGCGCCTGTCTTTCATATGATTTACCTGTCCCAGCAAGATGTCATGATTGTCCAACGTCATCTTGTTCTGTTTCCCTACTTGTGCGTCCTGACAGCGCGTGGTGCGGTGGTGACCGCTGCTGCCTTGCAACCTTTTCGGCGCCTCCGCCACATGGTGATCGGAGCCGTTATTTTATCCCTGTGTTTCAACATGGTTTGGCAGAACGACTCGGCTCGGGCCATAGCCGTCCGGAACGACGCGAACCAACCTCAGGAGGTGCGCACGTATATGGAGAAACATGGCAACAATAAATTTTTGTTGACCCCATCCGTCATCAAACTGCTGAACCTCTCAGCCGACTCTCTCCCCCCCCATGTGACTCAAGACGGCGGCAAGGCCGATCAGGTTCTTTTTCAATCGAAGGAGATTGAAAGCCTGGGCAGCAACTGGATTGCCCAGAAACCGGGCACCTACACAATCGTTTCGCCACAACTCTTCGAGGTCAACTGGGATTATTATCCTGGTTGGCGGGGCGACAATCGTGTTATTGCGGTGGAGAGGCAGACAGCCCGGCACATTGGACTGATACCGTGATTTAAACATGGCCATTCGGCGCCTTTCCGATGAAGCAACGATTCAACACCCTTTCGAGAAAAGCTTTGGCATGTGCGAACCATGCAAGGGAGAAGTGAATGCGGGTGCTGCTTGCAGAACCACGTGGATTTTGCGCTGGCGTTGATCGCGCCATTGCGATCGTACAACGGGCGTTGGAAAAATTTGGTCCCCCCATCCACGTTCGCCACGAAATCGTCCACAATCGTTGGGTGGTCGAGAGCCTGCGCCGCAAAGGTGCGATTTTTGTCCAGGAGTTGGATGAAATTCCCGATGGAAGCACCGTTATTTATTCGGCGCATGGAGTCGCCAAAAAAGTGCAGGAAGAAGGGGCGCGACGCCGTCTACAGGTGCTCGACGCCACCTGCCCGCTGGTGGCCAAGGTCCATCGGGAGGCGGAACGGTTGGAACAGAATGGGCACATGGTGGTCCTGATTGGCCATCCGGGACACCCGGAGGTGGAAGGGACCATGGGGCAGTTGCCCCCGGGCAAAATGCATCTGGTGTCCCGCACCGTGGATGTCGCCAACCTGCCGGATGCCCAGGAATCGGCTGTGGGATATATCACCCAGACAACCCTTTCCGTTGATGAAACCCGGGACATGGTGGCCCGTTTGAAGGAACGCTTTCCGGACATCCACGAGCCGGCCCGGGAGGATATTTGTTATGCCACCCAGAATCGCCAGAATGCCGTCAAGGCCCTGGCTGAGCAGTGTGATCGGATATTGGTTCTGGGCGCCCCCAACAGCAGCAACTCCAACCGTCTGCGCGAGGTGGCCGAACGGGCTGGTGTACAGGCCCATCTCATCGAATCGGCCCGGGATATCCAGGATGCATGGCTGTATGGGGTCAAAGTTCTGGGCATTACGGCAGGCGCCTCCGCCCCGGAGGTTTTGGTTGATGAAGTGCTGAACACGCTGGACAAGCGGATCGAGAGTGTGGAGGTGATCTCTGTCGAAAAGGAGAATCTCTCCTTTGCTTTGCCCAGAATCCTTCAGGACGGGCAGTCCGCCCACGACGTGCAAACATCGGATTTTACGGTTCACACAACCAATGGATAGACCATGGACACATTGACGCAACAGCCTTCCCATCAAGACCTCCCGCGCACAGTGTTGGCGACGGGATGTTCCTCGGGCATTGGCAGGGCCGTCGCGCTTGGATTGAAACAACGGGGACACCGGGTGTTTGCCACGGTGCGCAATCCCCAGGATGTGGACGCACTCGAAGCCGAACACATCGAGGCCCACCCCCTTGATCTGCGCAATCCCGACTCCATGCAGACCACCCTGGAGTGGCTTTTGACGCGCACAGGGGGAACCCTGGACGCCCTCTTCAACAATGGCGCTTATGCTCAAATCGGCGCCGTAGAAGATCTGACCCTGGAGGCGATGCGGGAACAATTCGAGACCAACCTGTTCGGCACCCATGAATTGACGCGGCGGGTCATTCCCATCATGCGTCGGCAGGGGTTCGGTCGCATCATCCAAAACAGCTCGATATTGGGGCTGGTGGCCTTGCCGTATCGCGGCGCCTACGTGGCAAGTAAATTTGCCCTGGAAGGGTTGACGCATACTCTGCGCCTGGAGTTGCAGGGTACGGGAATCCACGTCGCCCTGATCCAACCCGGGCCCATCCTCAGCCGGATCCGGCAAAATTCGTTGCCCCATTTTGCACGCCACATCGATGTGGCTTCCTCGCCGCATCGCGAGGTCTACGAGGGCATCGCCGAACGCCTGCGTGTTGAAGGGGCTGTCTCCTTCTTTACCCAATCTCCAGCAGCCGTATTGAAACATGTGGCGCATGCCCTGGAGAGTCCCCGTCCCAAGGCCTGCTACCCAGTCACCCTGCCCACCCGTCTCTTCGGTTTTTTGCTCCGGATTCTCCCCCGCCAGACTTTGGATCGGATTTTGCTCAAGGCCAATCGTCACTGACCCAGGACACTCTGCCCGGTCCGGTTGCCGGGGCGGCGAGGTGTCCGCAGCGGAGCCAAGCCACCATGACGCAGAACAACGATCTTCTCGACAGTGAACACGATGATCTGCTTGACAATGACATGGAGCGTCTCCGACTGCTCCTGCGTCAATTTGCCCGGGAGCGGGAGTGGGATCCATTTCATACGCCCAAAAATCTCGCCATGTCTCTGGGCATTGAGAGTGCAGAGGTGATGGAGTTGTTTCAATGGCTGACCCCCGAAGAGAGCCAATCCCTTTCTGCCGTCAAACAAGCCGCCTTGGCCGATGAAATCGGTGATGTCCTGATTTATCTGGTCATGCTGGCCGATAAATTTCATTTGGATCCACTGGCTGCGGCCCTGGCCAAAGTCGAAAAAAACCATGCCAAATATCCCGCCGCCAAAGTCAGGGGCCAGGCCCGCAAATACAGCGAATACGGCAATGGTCACGACAATGACGGCAACCGCGCCTGACGAAGAACGTGCACGGGCCAGATTGGAGCGTGAGATCCAGGAGTCCCAACGTCTCTCCCAGGAAGCCCGGCGTCTCTCCCAGGAGGCGGAGGCCCGCCTGGAGCGTGATCTCCAAGATACCTGGCGAATCCTGCGCGAGAACAGTGCCGAAACGGACCGAAGATTTCAGGAAACCGATAGAAAATTCGTAACTATTCATCACCCGCCAACGAATCGGGGTCCAGGGGGCTGGCTCCCTGGCAGGTCCAGGACGGAGTCCTGGTGGGGTTCGGGGCGAAGCCCTGACAAAGGCTTTCATGTCCAGGCTGTTTTTGAAAGGGTACTGAATAGTTACGAAAATTCCAGGAAACCAATCTGAAAATCAAAGAAGTTTCCACACAGATCGGCAGGTTGGGTGGTCGCTGGGGGGAGTTTGTCGAGAGTTTGGTTGCCCCTGCCTGCGAGACCCTGTTTGCGGAACGGGGCATTCCCATCCACAAGGTCAGCCCCCGGATCAAGGCCCGACTCCCCCCCAACAGGCAAATGGAAATTGATCTCCTGGTGGTGAATACCGACACGGTGGCCGTGGTGGAAGTCAAAAGCAAACTGTCGGTGGAGGATGTACGGGAACACCTCTCCCGCCTGGCCGAATTCAAGGAATTTTTCCCTGAATACCCCGAGCGACGTGTGCTGGGGGCGGTCGCCGGAACCGTCATCGAAGAGAATATATGCCGGTATGCCATAAGCGCCGGTCTGTTCGTTATCGTCCACGCCGGTGACACGGTACGTCTGGCCAACGATACAGCGTTTGTGCCCCGGGTTTGGTGAGAGCGGAGCCGGGTACCGAGTGGCCGCAAAATTTTTTCACGTACCTTCTGGACAAAGGACCAACCAAACACTATCATTCCCGGAGTTGGTGTGCCGATGCCCGGTGTGGGGTTTCGCGGTGTGCCTGCCCAGATGGCGGAATTGGTAGACGCGCTAGATTCAGGGTCTAGTGATCGCAAGGTCGTGGAAGTTCGAGTCTTCTTCTGGGCACCAAATTGAGAGTCAAAAGGCCGAACCATCTGGTTTGGCCTTTTTTTTGTCTCTCCTTTGCGCTTGGATATCACCCGGCGGGGACATTTTTCAGCCATTGCGCTTGGATATCACCCGGCGGGGGCATTTCCCAGCCATGCCAGAAGCACCAGCAAAGCGGTCTCGGTGATTTCACACATGGCCCCAGCCATGTCGCCTGTGAACCCCTGGACGCGCCGCACATAGATCCCGCGAAGAAGCAGGAATATGAAACCGGCTGTCCCCAGGATCAGCCACCCCACGGGAAAAGGGTGGAGCAAACCGATGGAGACCGCAATCAGGCCCAGAATCAGGATCGCCACTTTGCGTGGAAGATTTTGCACCGCCTCTGCGGCCATGCCCTGTGGGTTGGCGTAGGGTGTCGTCAAAAAGAGAACCACGAGCACACCTCGCCCAACAACGGGAATGGTTGCCAGACTCCACCAAGCCTGCCCGAGAGGCAGCAGATCCATCAAGGCGGCAAACTTCAAAAGGAGAAGCAGCGCGACAGCCGTCACAGCCGCTGGGCCACTGCGGGGGTCTTTCATGATTTCCAAAGTGCGTTGCCGGTCACCCAGACCACCGATGGCGGCATCGGTCCAATCCGCAAGACCATCCAGGTGCAAGGCACCGGTCCATGCGACCCAGCTCATGAGTACCAGTGCGGCGTGCAGTGCATCGCCGGCTGATTGGGTCAACCAGGCCACGCCAGCAACCCCCAACCCTACCAGCAACCCTACCAAGGGATAGAACAGAACCGAACGCCCAAAATCCACACCGGACACCGGCTGCGGCACAGCACGAACCGGCAGACGGGTCAGCAGCCCCAACGCCAAACGCCAGGCACGTCCAACAGGTGTCACGACAGCACAACCGTTTGCTCAGAACGTGGCGCTGTGAGAGACAAGTCGTGGCAAAGGCTGCCCTGCCACACGGTCAGCCACGATGCGCGTGATACAAGCATAGGGCACCACCAAACGGGACACATGTTCCATGGGCATCACCAGGACCACCCCCAGTATGACACGGATCACCCCGCCATGTGCCACAACAAGGACGTGCCGGTGTCCAGTCACTCCGACCAGGTCATTCCACGCATCTTCGACCCGAAAACGAAACTGAGAGAGATGCTCTCCCTCCGGAGGCGGGTAGTTGAGGGGATCCCGCCAAAAGTTGGCTAGGTGTTCGGCCTCTGTGGCCATGATCTGCGCGGAAGTCCGTCCTTCCCAGAGTCCAAAAGACATCTCCCGAAACCGCTCTTCAACCTGGACATCAATCCCCAAATCAAGGGCAATTTCGTAAGCGAACTCCCGGCAACGGCGCAGCGGTGAGGTCACGATGCGCGTCCAGGGTGGATGCCCGATGATGGCCTGCCGCATCTGTTGCCACCCGGTCTCGCTCAAAGGGTCATCCAGGGAGCCTCGATAACGTTCGCCCCCCGCCGGCTCACCGTGCCGCAACAGATCGATGCGGGTGGCCGCAGGATCCCCCGGACTATTCATGCGAAGCCGACTCCCGGCTGACGGCGGCTTCTGCAAAGGTGGCCATATCCTGTTGCAGAGCGCAAGCCAAGCGGAGAATTGCAAAAGCCGTGGCAGCCCCGGATCCCTCGCCGAGACGCATCTGCAAATCAAGCACAGGATGTTTGGCAATGGCACGCAGGATGGGAAGTTGTCCGGGTTCGGAAGAGCGGTGGGTGAAGATCATCCAATCCTTCATGGCCGGGTGCAGTGTAATGACCACCAAGGCGGCAGCCGTACAGATGACGCCATCGACAAGGATGGGCAGACCCTTTTGGGCGCAATGAATGTAGGCCCCACACAAGGCAGCGATTTCAAAACCGCCCAGGCAGCGCAAAATTTCCAGAGGAGAGGTCAAATACATCTCATTTTGTGTCCAGGCCTCCTGGATGATGGCCGCCTTGCGAGCCATGCCAGCCTCGTCAACACCCGTTCCTGGGCCAGCGACTGACTCGGGAGGCATACCCAACAAGGCAACCGTGATGGCGGCGGAAGCTGTCGTGTTGCCGATGCCCATCTCTCCGCCGATGAACAGTCGGCTCCCGGCTTCCAAGGCGCGTTTGACGGCAGCACGTCCCGCATCCAGGGCGCCGTACAATTGGTTGGGAGTCATGGCAGGTTCATAACGGAAGTCGGCGGTACCCTCACCGACCCGATGGCTGATCACCCAGGGAAGAGGCCCTGGATCCGTAACCGCCCCCACATCCACCACTTCGAAAGGAATGCCCTGCTGCCGGGCAAGTACGGTGATGGCCGCGCCCCCACGGGAAAAGTTGCGGATCATCTCCACCGTGACAGCCTGCGGATAGGCTGACACCCCTGCCCTGGCCACGCCGTGATCCGCAGCAAAGACCGTGATCCAACCCGGGTCGACCACAGGAATGGGGGTGCCCTGCATGGCAGCCAGGTGAGCCACCAACTCCTCCATCACTCCCAGTGAGCCTTTGGGCTTGGTAAGCTGATTCAGCCTCTGAACGGCCTGCTGACGCGCAGATTCCACAAGGGGTTGGGCAGGAGACAGCCACCAGGATTGGGTCACGGCTCGGTACCTTTCAAAAATATGGGAAGACCCGCCACGAGGAAGGTGACCCGGTGACACAGACGTGCCAGTTCCTGGTGCAACAACCCCGCTTCATCGGCAAACCTTCGCGTCAACCGTCCCATGGGCACGATACCCAGGCCGGTTTCGTTACTGACCATGACAATCCTGCCGGGAAGTTTTGGCACGATTGTCAACAACGCCTCCCGCTCCCGATTCCAGGGAAGCGGATTGTCGTCCTCCAGAACATGGCTCAACCACAAGGTCAGACAATCCACCAACAAAAACCGATCTGGTGCGGCAAGACGGGCCAAGTGGGTAGCGAGATCGCGGGGCGCTTCGGCCAAACCCCACTCGACTGGCCGCCGCAGTTGGTGTTGGGCGATGCGATCAGCCATCTCGGCATCACCGGCCACCGCCGTGGCCACATAAGTGACGGCCAAGCCACTCCCCATAGCCAAGCTTTCGGCATGGCGGCTCTTTCCGGAACGCGATCCACCCAGGACAAGTTCGATCATGGAATTGATCCCCACGCAAGCAAAACCAAGAACATACTTGTCAAATCAATACGCTCCGCCGCAGACACCCACCCAAGATTCTCCCTGACCACAAACACACCCCATGCCAGGAACGGCGAGGCGCTGATGTTAACCTGTCAAACTGGCAAAATCCACCCCTGGGAGAGTTGGCCCCAAAAGATATGCCCTATTCATAAGTACACAAATATGCAGTATCCGTCATGACCTGAAGTTGAAATTTTTGTTGGGCGTCAACAACGAAAGATTGTCCCTGGTCAAAACGTGTCCAGGTGGTACTCCCTGGAAGTTTAACCACCAAAGTGCCACTGATCACCGTCATGGTCTCCTTTTGGCTGGTACCGAACTCGTACTCTCCCGGCGCCATGACCCCTACGGTGGCCGGCAAGGTGCTGGTTTGGAAAGCAATGGATTTGACTTTGCCGGAAAAATACTCATTGACCTTGAACATGGATCACACCTCTTCCCAATAAAGATTATCAAGTCAAATTATGAGAGGATTTGGCCACTCCGAATACACCACTTTGCCGACACGCTTTGCGCAGGGCGCCGAAGGTATCGAAAATGATGTCAGGACGGAATTTTCTTTGATCGACAACGACACCGTGGTGCCTCTTTTGCAGGGCAAACATACCCATGTTCCTGGCTCCACCGATATCCTTGGCGGCATCGTCGCCAATCATCCAAACAAGCTCAGGCCCTACATTCAGCTTTTCCATGGCCAACCTGAATGGTTGCTCATGGGGTTTATCTGCACCGGCCTCCTCGGAGGTTACCACAAAATCGAACTGATCATCCAATCTGAAATAAATCAACTTGCGAAACTGGATTTGCGCTGTCAGGTCCGTCACGACCGCCGTGGCAATCCCGCTGTCGCGCAGGTCAAAGATAAACTCTCTGACTTCGGAAAAGAGTTTGCTGTTGGTAAGAAAAGTACGCCAATAGGTTTGATAGAGGTCCAGGGTGCTTTGTATTTGGGTTCTGACTCCCAAAATTTCGATCAGGCGTTGAAAATAGAGCAGACGACTATGGGAACTGGCGGTTCCACTGAGTTGGAACTTAACTTTGTCCCGGGCCAAGGCATAGCTGCGCAGAAACTCCTCGGAACTGATGCCCAACAGTTGAATGGCCTTGTCACATGTGGCTTTCAGGGCCTGCCGGTGGGCCGGCTCATAATCGTAGAGTGTATTATCGGTGTCAAAGATCACGGCGGTCGGCTTTTGTTTTAAGATATCCGGACTGACAATTTCGATCTCAGGCATCATTTCTTCCTGTATATTGAACTGACCAGATGGATAATAACGATCAACTGCATAACACCCAGCATGCCACCTTGCCATTTCGGATAAATGGCCAACATTTCATCCGACTGGGATACCAGCATTTTACAAGCCATGGAGATATCCTCGGCACCCACTTCCCCTTCAATGGACAGTTTAACAACCTCATGTTCAAAATCGAGATTTACATCAATCCGCAAACCGCAGATGCCTATCAGGATGCGCACAAGCTCCTCACAATAGATTGCATTACGCACCTGCACATCCAGTTTGAGTTTCATCGCGGATTCATTCTGGTGTTTCGCGTCGAGAAGATCCAGCTCCTCCGAGTTGACAGGCCGAAGTGAAAACACAATGTCGGCATGACCACGCTGGGGTTTGATGAAACGTTCCGCATCCGCAACCCTCCTGGCGAGAAATTCCAGTACCTTCTCCCTGGATTGACCTCGTTTGGCAACGTCACGCCTGATTTTGAAATAGCGCCGCAAATCATCGTCCATATCCAAGAAAACACGGACATCACTCATTTCGTTGAGCGTCGGTGTGTATAGTGCGTGCAAGCCACTGACCAGGATGACATCGTTGTCATTCACCACCACGCCCCGCATGAAGCGTCCACTATCGTGGTCATATTTGCGGCAGTGGATGCGGCGCCCCCGAAAAATGGACTGAATGTCATTGACGAACGCAAGGAGGTTGTTGGCCCTGGGGTTGAGATGGGTGATCACCTTCCACATGGGCGAGAACCGATCCCAGAGGTGATAATCGTCACCCGAAACACTGACCACCGAAGCATCCCCAAACAAACCGGCCAGGTGCAGAACCAGGGTATCCTTGCCACTGCCGGAATCTCCCGCCACAGTGATCATCAGAGGGCGACGAAAGACTCGAAAATAGCCATTTTTTATGACACCATCCCTGAAAAGAATCCAAAGCAGAAACAAGCAAACCGTAACCAGCCCGGTTTGCCATAACATATACACCCGCTCTGGCAAATGGACAGGGGTGGGATGGGTGAGGTCCAACGCCAGCCAAGTTATTTCGGACCCACTGCTGTTGAAGGGAGCGACGCCCAGGAAAAAAATGGTCAGAGGGGCCAAAAGCCAAGCCATCAAAGGAGATCCACTCTGCAAAATATGGATGACCAAAAATGGCAAAGACCAGTAATACCACCCGACCGAAGCTGGAGTCAGAACCAGAAGAATCATAAAGCCAATACAGATACAAGAAACCAAAATCTCGTTATTCATTCGGCGTAATTGAAAAATGAAAAAAAACAATAGACTGTAAACCATGGGCACCACAAAAATGGAGATCCCTCCTGAAATATTGAACTTGAGAAAATAGAGTTTATCCATCTCCCGATTGTTCAACACCATAGCCTGCACGGCTTCGCTTAAAAAGAGGGGTATTTGCAGGAGCGCGAGGGGAAGCAGAAAAGCCAGAAAATGCCGCCAGCGCACCCAATGCAACCGTTTGTTTTGGTTTAAATAAAGAAAAAAGAAGGGCGCAACGATCAACATGCTGAGTTTGGTCGCTACGGCCAAGCCCAGAAAAGCTCCCGAGAGTTTGAAACGAAAGCGGCGCAGAGTGGCCAAGGAACACAGGAGAAAGAAGACAGGAACGATATCGGTCTGGCCGTACCAGTACCCCACATAAAGAACTATGGGAGAGAGCCAATAGAGCTGTAACACCCGTTTTTCCTCTGCGGGGAAAAGACTCCGCAACAGCATCAGGGTGAAAAAGTCAAACAGGAGCGTCGTCAGGCCAAAGCCGATCAGGACCAGGCCGTGTGAAGACAACAAGGTGTCGAATAAGGCGCCGATCAAAACTCCGGGCAAATAAGAGAGATACATGACGGGACCATAGGGGAAGGCCAAAAGGTCGCCGTGCTGGGACAAAAACGTGGACCACGGGTTCTGCGGAATATGCAGGACCGTGTCACGGATGAAGGGGACGAACCAATGCGCCTGCGCCCACGAGGTGGCCACGAGGATAAGTACGCCCCGCGCCAAAAGACCTGCCAGGAAAAACTTGCAGCGCCACAAAGTTGCCAAGGAGGTTATATCCATCGCTGGGGAAACTTGGTGCAAACGGCAGCAGGACTCAGATGCATGGATTGCAAAGTTGCGCGCAAAGATCGAATCTCTTCCGGATCAAAACGCCCTTGCAGCTCTGGCGAAACCAGGCACAGTTTGAACCGAGCCTCTCCCAACTGCCGCACATCGTGTTCGGTCAACGGAAATCGGGTAAAACAGTCCACCCAGACCCAATCCACCATTCCCCCCAAAGCAAGAGCCGTCGCCACGGTTTCAAACTCAGAGACCCTGACGGCACATCTCGTTTCGCCACTTCTAGCGGTCTTCAGCAAGAACGGGAAAGATTGATCCAAAAAGAAAAAATCGTGGATGCCCCTTTGCGCCATGATCTCCAGAAGAGCCTGCTCCAGCCCCTCTTCCTTGACATTCAAAATGAGCAACCGATGGTTATAATCGTCCAGCCAGGTCTCGAACCGTTCCCCTGAGACAAAAGGGTCGTGGTGAAGAATCAGTTCCGAACCCCGGGAACGAAGATCCACCTCCACGCCAAATTCCTGCGGCGCATCGAGTAGTTGCTTTCGGGTATTGATGCGATGGCTGACAAGGATCACGGTCATCCTTTCAGACGACGTCGCAGGGAGAGACTGAAATCCACGGTACGTTTGATAAATTTATATTTTGCCCGCCAGTTGATGTTCCAGTGGGAAACACCATGCGCACGTTTGCCGAACAAAACCGGAAAACGTTCCACCCGCAAACCCTGATGTTTGGCATGATAATAGGCATACAGATCCAGGGAGAAATCGTGGGGCGGATTCTGCCACTTTTCAAAGAAACACTTTGGAAGCATGGTTGGTTGGGCGTTGATATCCCACAAGGGCACCCGCAGAAGCATGCTCTCGAAGACGCCCATGCCGACGGTGAAAAGAAGATCTGCCAGAGGACGGCCATGGCGTCTACCTTTGACAAACAACCTTTCCGGTTCAGGGAGAGAGCGATAGAGTCGCAACCCTTTCAGAAGATCGAGGGGATCCGTTTGCATGTCGGCATGGGTCCAGGCCAGAATGGGGTGCTCTGCGACCCGCAGACCAGAGAGAATACCGAAGCCATAGCCTTGATTGAGCTCAACCCGCACGCTGCGGATGCGCGTCTCCCCAGTCAGAAGGCGCTGCAAAATGGCCGGGGTATCATCCCGGGAACCGTTATCCACCAGGATCACCTCCACCCCTTCATGAGCCACGACCCTTCGACAACGCTCCACCAGAAGGGAAAGATTGGCCCCTTCGTTGTAGCAGGGAATGACGAGAGAGATCCCAACCATGTCAGGAAAATTTTTCATCAGACGGAGGGCACCCTCCCCCGTGGGGAAGCAACGCCGGGGTTGAAGACAAAATGTTTCATTCCCAAGAAATTAAACGTGGCAGAGAGTGCCGTAGCGACTAAAAAGGCAAAACGCAGACCCCATTCACCAACGCCAAACTGCCAGAGGAGAAGAGAGTTAGCCCCAACGTTCACCCCCAGGCCCGCAAGATAGACGATCCCAAACCGGACCACAAGCCCCATCCCCGTAGCCTGAGATTGAAAGGTCCAGCCACGGTTGGCAAGAAAAGCAAAGACTGAACCAACGACAAAACCGACCGCCTTCGCCGCAGGGAGGGACACATTCAACCAGATCAGCAAGCGGTAGGTGAGAAAATCGATCAACACTGTGGTCGATCCCACCACCAGAAAACGCAATAACTCCTGGGAAAACAATTTCCTCATGTGCGAACACCGAGCAAGCGAGGCAGAGTTGGACGATAACGTTCCGCCAGAAGGGATACGGCCTCGGCAGGAACCCGTGGATCCTTTTCCAGGCGGTAGGGGTGCGCATTCCACTTGTGAAAACAGGATTGCCAATATTCAAAGGTGCGCAGCTCGTCAGGAGTACCCCAACAGAGATAGTGATCCACTGCAAAAATCTGGCAGGAGAGGCCCAGGGCCAAGGCATCGTTGATGCAGGTGTCCACGTAGAATTCGCCGTTGATCCGCGCACCCCGATGGATCATGCGTTGTGTTGCCGCCACAAAATCCCCCGCCCGCTTGAAGGTGAACGTCCCGAGGATAACAGGATCCCGCGCAGGGTCGCCCAGAGGAGTTTTGACCGAAACCCCCGTCACCCAGCTCCCCTCGGTCATGACCCAACCGTACATCTCGGGATGTCGCGCAGCTCCAGCGTGACCTCGCACCACCCACACGATAAGATCGGTTTCTGGATCTTCCAGGAGGCGCACCAGCCCGGCAGGATCGTAAAGGGCACCATTGTCACTGGCTCCGATGGTGACGGGCTGGTCCAACGCCACCCCTTCCATGCCCAGCAAACAGGTGCGCGCCTGGCCATCGGTCAACTCATCGAGGGACACCACTTCCACAGAACGAAAAGCCTGCTCCAAAGCCTGGCGCGTCTCGGTGGCCATGAGCATATCCCGACGCACTACAAAACGGTAGCGTTCGGCCTTGGGCAGATCGTGCGTGGCCTGTACCACCATCGGTTGCCCCGAGACCGGAATCAGCGGCTTCGATACGGTAAAGCCCTCCCGGGAAAAACGGCTTCCCAGTCCCGCCATTGGCACCAGAACGGTCCCTTCGTGGCGCGGTGCTGGGGAGGGTAAGGGTTGGGCCAACCGATTGAATACAGAGGACCAATGCTGGTACTCCTCCAGCATTTCCGGGGTACCCCACTGCATAAAATGCTGCAACTCGTAGACTGCCACGGCCCGGCATTCGGCCAACATCGGTTTATAAGCCAAGCTGACATAATACTCACCACCAACTGTCTGCCCCTCATCCATAGCGCGTTGAAAGCAGTGCCGCATGATCTCTCCAGAGGCAAAATAGTAGGTGCCGCTGGAGGCATACTCTTGCATAGGATTGTTTGTAAACGGCTGTTTCTCCTGAATATCAAGCAACCACCCCCCCTGCTCCCGCAAATAGGCATAGAAGGTTGACCCCAAAGAGTGGGGATGGAAGCCCCGATAAGCGGGGATGGCACCGTCACATGAACATTCATCAACAAATTCTTTAAAATGATTGTAATCCCAATAGCATGTAAAGTCACAATAGTTGACAATGGTTGGTCGACGAAGGTCAACCTGGTCCATCACCTGGGCAACGGCATAAACCGGCCCCAACTTGTGTGGCTCGATGGCCAGAATGCGCCCAGATGGACAAAACTCCCGGAGAAGTTCTGCCATATGGTATGTCGGATCTTCCAAATGTTGGCGGTTGCAGACAAAGGTTACATCCTCTTCTCCGGGAAAAAGATCCAACACGTGGGCAATAATGGGTTTCCCGTCGACTGGAATCAATGGTTTGGGAACGGTATAACCAGCTTTTTGAAAGCGGGCACCGAACCCGGACATGGGAATGATGATCTGCACCTTAACCTCCCTCGATCATGACAACTCTGCACCCCTCCAGAAACGGCCCGGCACGAAGGGTTCGTCTGGATTTCACCCCAAACCCGACCGGGATTCACTCCAGGATCCGTTCGGTCGCCTGTCTTCTGGTTCGCAACCATTCAGCACCCTTTCAAGAAAAGCTGGAAAAGCTGAGACATGAAAGCCTTTATCAGGGCTTCGCCTCGAACCCCCACCAGAACTCTGTCCTGGACCTGCCAGGAAGCCGACTCCCTGGACTCCAACTCGTTGCCGGGTGGCGAACAGCCACACATGGCCAAGCTCAGCATGACCACCCTCGATCCGTCTCGTGAAGGATTATGGAAGGTCAGATGGGACGGAATGATCCATGGCTTGACGATATTTCTCCGCATCCCAGTTGGTCAATTCATCCTCCTCTTCGGGAGTGAGACAACGGACCCCGAGGGTTGAGGCCAATCGGCGCGTGACCAAGGAGTGGCAGTGCAGCATGGCCTCGGCACCCGGCGAAAGAGCAGGACCGAACAGAACACCCTCATTTTCCACCACGCAAAAAGCAGCATTCGCCCATCGCCCCACTCCCTGATCCAGAGGCGTGTCGGCAGGCAAAAGACAGGAGTCCCGCCCCAGGTAAACCACATGGTCAGGATACAAGGCTGGCCGCAACAGCAGTGCCCTGGCCACGGGGTCAAAGGCCATGGCATGAAGATCCAGGTGATCGGGTACGCGCCAAAGGGGCAGGGTGGATATCCTCGCATGGAGCCGCTCCCACACCGGAGCAGGTGTTGCACGCAGGGGAAGGGCGAGTCGCCGCTCCACATCCCAAAGCAAGGACTCGGCGGCTGCACAATTTTCTCCTCCCACCACAAGTCCGTGGTTGCCAAGGAAAAGCACATCCGGTAACCGCTCTTGCCCCGCCAACTGTACAACAATTTCCCGGGTCAGAGGCAAACCTGGACGACGGTAAGGAATCCAGGCCCATGCCATGCCCCCCAAAAGATGGGCCAATCGTTGGGGAGCATCGGCCAAAACGGCCCAGGCGATGGCATTGACTGAGTGGACATGCAACACCACCGTGTGCGGCAGCAGTGCGTGCATGGAGGTTTCGATGGAAGGTCGCAAGGAAGAGGACTCTGCCATCTGGCCCCCAAACGTGTCGAGTCTGTTCTCGGCGATAACTTGTCGCACCTCATCCAAAAAAAGAGGAACAAATACCTGTGCATCCTCAGCCCGAGAAAGCCAGGTTCCGGACCCTTTAACCCACAAGATCCCCTCCTGCTTGAAGGAGGTGTTTCCGCCTCCCCCCTGAATCAAGTTGATGTCCTGCCCTATCCTGCCGGAGAGGTGATAGAAGGTCTTTGGGGGGCAGGAGATCGACATGGCCAAGGAGATCCTGTCAAGTATGGGCGGTGCCATCCTGGATTGGTCAGTCCACTGCGGCATTCAAGCACCAAACAACCCTCCCGTCAAAGCAGAAACAAACCTGCTGGCCCCTACTATCATCGAGGATGGCCACCCAACTCGACCATCGTCGAGCCAAATCGGTTGCTCCTGCGCCACCCCATACCCTGCCGGTTACGCGCCCAGAACGTTGCCCTCAGCCCCTTGAAGCTGTAGATTCGTAGTCGTTCAGAGACCCCTGGACCTGAAAGCCCAATGATGATTTGATGGGGGCGATGTCGCAACAGATTGCAAGGTTCACTCCATGAAGCTTACTGACCACGATTTGCTCCAGTTTGATGAGAGATATCTGGCTTCCCTTGAGCCGGGTTCTCTGTTGGCAGTGAGCAAAAAGCTTTTGTCCGATCTCAAGGAATCTCGTGAGCGTTTAAACCAGACGCCCGACAACAGTTCCCGCCCCCCCAGTAGCCGTTCCCCTTACCTTGGGATTCCAGAGGAAGGGGGGGTAGACTCTTCGAATGAGCATAACGAAGATGTCACGAACTCTTCGGTTGAGAAGGGAAAATCGGAAAAAGAAGACGACGATCACAGAGATGGTAATGGTTCTGGTGGTTCCGACAGCACAGGGAAATCACGCTTTAAAAAGCAGAAGCGCAAAGCGGGAAAACAGGTCGGCGCTCCTGGCTATGGACGGCAGCAGAAGATTCCGGCTCAGCGGGAGGAGATTCATAAAGCGGACAAGTGCGTAGCCTGTGACGCCGTCATTCCTCTGGATATTCCATTTGCGGCCCAGATCGGGTTTTTTGTTTTGGAGTTGATCAGTGGAACTTTGGAGCATCCTGGTTTGAGACTGGAATGCACCAAGCACCTTTTTGGTGATTCCATTTGTGGATGTGGACATGTCACCCGTACTGGTCCTGGAATTGGGGAGCGACACGTAGTGGAGGGTCGAAAAGATGCCACCTGTCTGAGTGAATGGCGACTGATTGGCCCCATGCTGGCGGCATTCATCGTGGCCCTTAACCTGCGCATGAGACTGTCGCGGCCCCGGATCCGGGAATTTTTGATGGATTGGTTCAGCCTGGAACTGAGCGCCGGGACCATCGACAAGTGTATCCGCAAAGCCGGTTTGGCGGTGAATCCGATTTATCAAGATGAACTGATTGACGAGGCTCGCCAATCTGGCTTGATCAACGTGGACGAGACCCCATGGAAGGAAAAGGGGGTTGCCCGATGGTTGTGGGTATTCGTGACAGCCAACACGGTCTTGTTTTTTGTGGGTCGTCGCACCCAGCAGGTTGTCTTGGACATTCTGACCGAGGCCTATGCGGGCTGGCTGATGAGTGACGGACTCATGAACTATCGGATCTTTTCGAGACGGCTCCGCTGCTTGGCCCACTTGATCCGAAAGGCGCGAGGGTTGGCTGAGAGTCTTGATGCAGAGACCAAGCTGTTCGGCGACAGGACATTGGAAGTCCTGGAGTTCGTCGTTGGTCAAGTCCGAGACGGACCTGATCGGACCATCTTTCAGCCGATACTGTCAGATTTCAAATGGCTCTGCGAATGGCATAGGGCGGAAACGCCAGAGGGAAAGCTGCGCAGCCTTGCCGTTGAGTTTCTCAACGACTGGGATGTGATTTGGATGACTCTGGAACATCCAGATTTGCCGTTGACCAACAACGAGGCGGAACGCGCCCTGCGCCACTGGGTCATTGCCCGCTTGATCAGCCATGGGACTCGCACTGCTGAAGGGAGTCGGGTCTTTACCGTATTGGCCAGTGTGATCGAAACCTGCCGGAGGCGGAAAGTATCTCCTTGGACCTATCTGGCGACGGTTATTGCAGAACGTAAAAAGGGCAACCCCTCACCAGCTTTGCCCGTTCCGATGGTGGTTTAAGGTGGGGTCTCTGAACGGTTACGTAGACTCGGCCTGTTGGTTGATATGCGCCAGATGCGTTGGCAAGGGTTCACCATCATCAACTTCTGCGCAAGAGTCGGGCGGCTAAAAAAATGACGATGAATATTCTTGTTAATTTGGTATTTATTGCTGCAATATGTTTCACTTCTGTTGCTGTTGGCGCCTTTATACTATTGCGCACATTTCAAATTTCATCCAACTCAGCATTTTTGTTGGGAGGCGGTTATTTTGTCGGCATGAGTGTTTTTATGTCTGCGCTGCGCATCATAACATCCTTCACCCACAATCTTAAATCAGGGGCAATTTTCTCACTCTGCCTTCTGTTTGTATTAACACTACCAAACTTCAAACATGTAAAATACCTGTTCATGCGTGCTGTTGATTTTAAACTCCGTGCAATTCTTGCAACCATATGTTTCTTGATTTTCTTGTATGTTTTTTTGATAGGTCTTTGGTTCGACCAGACTGGCTTCCACTGGAGCGGATCCCTGCATGCAGACCGATATGCTGCCATATCCGATCTGTTTGCTTTACTCAACGACATCCCTGTCATCAACCAAAACTCGGGACAAGCCATTCTTTCTGCGATCCCCTCCGTATTCGGATATGCACTCCCCAATTTTTCCCTGAACATGTACTTGTTCGTCTCCGTGGTTGCCATAGCTGTTTTATTTTTCGGTTTATTGAGGGTTTATGGCGCCTCGCGTAAACTGGCCGTCATGGGCTCATCGATTGTCATGCTCGGCAATTGCACTCTCTCTTTGAGCCATGTTTTGATACTTGATTCGGGAAGTCCCTGGCTTTTTGTCGGTTATTTTGATTCCTTGGAAGCCATAGCGACTGCCCTCATTTTCATTGTCGCCGCATCAGACCCTCGTTCGGCTCTGAATGGTCGGCCGTTGCGATGGAATACAGACGTATGGCCCCTTCTACTGCCGTTTTGTTTTGGCATCTCCTCCCATCAGGTTGGCCCGCAAAATCTCTTGATTCTACTGCCTATTCTTGGCCTGTGGTTCATTTTGTCGTTCTGGAAGAGGTTTCCTCTGCGTCTCTCTTTGGGACGTGTCGTTCTCCCATTGATCGTTGGTAGCTCTATCGGATTTTTTCATGGAGGCATGACAACACCAAGAACATTTCACACCGACCTGTCGAAATATAAAAACGAAGGAACACAAAAATTAATGAGCATGAAAAGTCACAGCAGTTCGATCTTATTGTATCCAGTCATGCCTTACCGATTTTTTGATGGCGCAGGCTGGAGGGCGGGCAAGGCAAAATACCTCTTGAATAAGTTTGATGTAGATTATTTTATCAAAACATCCAAAAACCCTCGTTCTGCACAAGTAATTCTATGGAGCCTTGAAGAGGAGATTTGGACCGCAGCACGCATCATGTTTTTTCCTCTCCTGGGAATCACTTTGTTTTGGGTGCATCTCAGAAGGAGATACTTTGATCAATCTGCCAAAAAATTAAATAGCCCTGAAACTTTCACTGACAGAACGTTCCTGTTGCATCTATTTTTTGCTGGCATAGCCTCCATTTCTCTGTGTCTTGGATTTCTTGTTTCGTTCAGCGTCGCGATCTTTGGCTACAAATGGGAACTGTCCCGCTTTTCCATGCTTGGCAACACAATGGGTATGCTTATTCTTATTTTAGCTGTTGATGCGCATCTATCTCACTTGACAGATGCGTCAAAAAACAGAATTTTTGCCTTCCTTTGTTTTTTAACCATGTTTGGTCCGCTGCTGAACAACACACTCCTTTCCTTAGGCAATTTATCTCTCCTGCTCGCACGATTTTAAAGCACGGCCTTGATCAAGGCGATGATCATCGCAAGACCTACTGCCATCGCTGGCGTGCAGGCCGGCCACCTTTCCAGTCCATGGATATGCCAAATCCGAACTGGCCGGCAAAAGCGTAACCATTCGGCACCCTCTGCAAGAAAGGCTTGGATATGAAGGCCTCTGTCAGGGCTTCGTCCCGAACCCCACCAGGGCGTTGCCCTGGACCTGCCAGGGAGCCAGCCTCCTGGACCCCGATGCAAAAGGCGATCACGGCATCGGGTGTACCCATTGCCAATGCAATGTCCCGTTGACGCGGGGCGCATCTTGAACCAGATCGGGAAACGCTCTACACTGCGACGCAGGGGGAGGTTCGTGTCCGAGCGTTTGTGGCTCGGCATGCATGAGCCACCCCGGTTGGAGCGGGTTGGACCGCCGCTGGTGGCCGGTTTGGCCGTTTGGTCAGACCGGGCACGGGAGGAAAGTCCGGGCTCCGCAGGGCAGGGCGCCGGGTAACACCCGGCGGGGGCGACCCCAGGGAAAGTGCCACAGAAAGCAAACCGCCGGCCAGGGACAACCCGCCGGTAAGGGTGAAAGGGTGCGGTAAGAGCGCACCGCGCCTCCCGGTAACGGGGGCGGCACGGTAAACCCCGCCTGGAGCAAGACCAAATAGGGGGAGGCCATGAATGGCCCATTCACTCCCCGGGTCGGTCGCTGGAGGTGGTCGGCAACGATCATCCTAGAGGAATGGCGGTCATACCGATCTCTGCGGGGAGAGAGATCGGGAGACAGAACCCGGCTTACAGACCCGCTCCGACTCCCCTCATGGCATGGAAAGTTTGAGCAGTTGCCGATTGCCCTGAAATCGTTGCGGAAGAGGTTGAAAATTTGGGGCGGTTCAATATACCCTTTCGCTTTTATCTTCTGATCGGGTTGGGTGCGGAGCCATGGCAAGGGAGTAGAGCAAGGAGATGAAAAAAAAGGGTCAACCTGCCCGTTTGTTCTCACCTCCCGAATTGAACCGGGCGTGGACCATTGCGGACTCCCTTGAGCTGTACAACGTACCCGGTTGGGGCATCGGTTTTTTTGGCGCCAATGAGCAGGGGCACCTGACCGTATCTCCTCTCCTGGACCAGGGGCCTGCGCTTGATCTTCTTAAATTGACAGAAAATATCCAAAATCGCGGCACATCACTGCCGGTTTTGATCCGATTTTCGGACATTCTGCGCGTGCGCATCCAGACCCTGCAAGCCTGTTTCCAGAAAGCCAGGGAGGAGTACGCCTATCGAGGCCGCTATATCGGCGCCTACCCGATCAAGGTCAATCAGCAACGGCAGGTGGTCGAAGAGCTTGTTGCGTTTGGTCATGATATCGATATGGGACTGGAGGCAGGCTCCCGACCGGAACTCCAGATCGTCCTGGCCCTTCTCGACAACCCGGATGCCCCGATCATCTGCAACGGGTACAAGGATGATGAGTTCATCCACCTGGCCCTGATGGGACAACAGATGGGGCGCAACATCCATGTGGTGATCGAGAAGCCCCAGGAGTTGAACAAGCTTTTGCTTATTGCCAAAGAGTTGAATATTCGCCCCAACATTGGTTTGCGCATCAAACTGGAGGCCAGCAGCATCGGCAAGTGGTGGGAAACTTCCGGTGGACTCTCCTCAAAATTTGGCTTGACCGCCATGGAAATCCTGGATGCCGTCGAAATCATCCAGGCCCAGGACATGCTGGATTGTGTGCGCCTGCTCCATTTCCATATCGGTACCCAGATTTCAAATATTCGCAAATTCAAAAACGCCCTGCGCGAGACAACCCATTTTTATGCCGAACTGCGCCGTCTCGGGTGCCAGGTCCAATATGTGGATATCGGTGGCGGTCTTGGGGTCGATTATGACGGGTCGCAAACCACCAAGGATTCGTCGGTCAACTACTCCATCCAGGAGTATGCCAACGACGTAGTGGCCTATCTGCAAGAGGTGTGCGAAATCAAGAATCTGCCCCATCCGGACATCATCTCGGAAAGTGGCCGCGCCCTGACGGCCCACCATGCCATGCTCGTTTTCAATGTCCTGGAGGTTGCCAGTTCGGTTCCATTCGATCGGCCCGTCACCCACTCCCTGAACGACGCACCGGAGATCCTTGAGCTGGCCAAGATGCTCGAAGATCTCAACGAAAAAAATGCCCTTGAGGTGTGGCACGACACCCTGCAACTCAAGGAAGATTTTCAGAAAATGTTTACCCTGGGCGCCCTGGATCTCGTGCAACGTTCCAAGGGGGAACGATTGGTGCGCCAGATCGCTTTCCGCATCGATGAACTGGCCCGCAAGATGGCCAAGCCATCCTCCGACCTCTCAACCACCACGGAATATCTGCTCGACAAATACTATTGCAACTTTTCGCTTTTTCAGTCACTCCCCGACCATTGGGCCATCGACCAGCTTTTTCCGGTTGTGCCCTTGCAGCGCCTCGATGAACGACCCTCCCGGCTGGGCACCCTGCAGGACATCACTTGCGACTCCGACGGCAGCATGGACCATTTTATCCATCGAGAGGGTGGGGCCAAGCGGTTTCTCGAACTGCATCCCCTGAAAAAGGGGGAACCCTATTTGTTGGGGGTCTTTTTGACCGGGGCTTATCAGGAGATCCTGGGCGACATGCACAATCTCTTCGGCGATACGGATGTGGTCCACGTCTCTGTGGCAACCACCGAACAGGGTTGGGAGTTCCGTCAGGTACTGGCCGGCGAACTGGTGCGGGATGTCCTGAAACATGTCTCCTACGATCCGGAAGAGCTTGTCCGCCGAGTGGGACATCTGACCCGCAAGGCCGTCAGCGAAAGAAAAGCGAACCCGGAACAGGCCCGTGCCTTCGTGCGCGCCTATGCGGCATCCCTGAATGACTATACCTACCTGGAAACGAGTTGAGCGCGTTGCCAGAGCAAGACCGGTTTGACATAGGTAACTGTTCAACACCCTCTCAAAGAAAGCCTTGACATGAAAACTTTTGTCATAGCTTCACCCCGAACCCCACCAGGACACCGTCTTAGGCCCTGCCAGGGAGCCAGCCACCTGGACCCCAATGCGTTACCAGGCGCCGAACAGTCGGCTCACTCCTTGAACTTTTCAGCCATATAGACAAAAATTTCCGGATGTTGTTGACAGCAGTTCCCCGGCAGGCCAGCCTTTTGGCAGAGGTGGCGCAGGAATTGTTCCGGATCGGGAAGTTGCTCCCACACCTGAGGCAGGAAAGTGGCGCGGCGTCCTTGCAGGGATAGGGTCACGCCGTGAATGCCGGGTTGCAGCCGGACCATCAGATCGGCAACATCCCGATAGGGAAATGGCTGGGGTGGAGTCAGAAGAGAGACTTCGATGCGTATCTCCGGGAGAACCTCGACCTTCAGAGGTGGAAAACGGGGATCCCGGGTGGCTGAAGCCACGGCATTCTCCAGCAGATCGTTCACCAGTGGGCGGTGCGCCTCCAGAGAACCGATACACCCCTGGAGTTGGCCCGCACGGGTCAGGGTGATGAAGCAAGCGCCGGGCTGTTGCAATTCGGGTTGCGCCGCGACAACGGCTGCCGGCATCAATCCCGGTTTCCCGGCCAAAACCTGCTGCAAATGGGTCCGCACCAACGTTGTCAAAGATTGGCCTTGCATGGGTTCCACTCCCTGATTTTTGGATTGCATCCTGCCCAAGCCCGCACTCTAGCAAAAATATCGACGCATGGTCATGCCTTTTCATCTGTGCCGACCACGCCAACCATCGCTGAGTTTGCCCGGCAGTTGGTATTATTCCCGGTATTTGTTCAGCACCCGACAACGCATTGGAGTCCAGGGGGCTGGCTCCCTGGCAGGGCCTTGGACGGTGTCCTGGCAGGGTTCGGGGCGAAGCCCTGACAAAGTCTTTCATATCCAGGCTTTTCTTGAAGGGGTGGTGAATAGTGATGCATTTTCAGGGTTCCACTTGTTGTCTGGGAGGTGCGCAGGTGTCCATATCGAATCGCATACTCTTGTTCATGACCGTATACCTTGTATGGGTGACACCCCTCTTCGCCGCCCATGGCCTCAGCCTGGATGGCCAGTTGAAATACCCTCCCGGTTTCGAGCGCTTTGCGTACACATCTCCGAAGGGCGTAGTCGGAGGTGAACTGGCTCTGCATGGGATCGGGGGGTTTGACAAGATGAACCCTTATACCCTGAAGGGCGACGCCCCCGATCTGTTGGGAACGTTGGTTTTTGAAACCCTGACCATCCGCTCTCTGGACGAACCCTTCTCTCAATATGGTCTGCTGGCCAAGGATATGGAAGTGGCTCCAGATGGCCTGTCTGTCGTGTACACTCTGGATCCGGCGGCACGTTTTGCCAATGGCACTCCAGTCACGGCCAACGACGTGCTCTTCTCCTTTAATGCCCTCATGTCGGAGAAGGCACATCCCCTTTATCGGAGTTACTGGCAGGATATCGAACGAGTCGAGATCGCTTCCGAGCAGGTGGTCCGTTTTCATTTTCGCCGCAAAAATCGGGAACTGCCCCTGATTGCCGGTGAAATACCGGTTTTAAGCCAAGCTGCTTTTGCCGGACGCAATTTCGACCAGGCCGATTTGACACCCCCCCTGGGATCCGGGCCTTATCGGGTAAAATCCTTTGAGACCGGCAAAAACATCACTTACGAACGGCGTGCCGACTATTGGGGATGGCATCTTCCCGTCCGCCGCAGCCAGTTCAATTTTCAACTGGTGGCGATCAAATATTTTCGGGATCCCCAGGTGGCGTTGGAGGGATTCAAGGCCGGCGTGTTCGACTTTATGGCGGAGAACAATTCCAAACAGTGGGCACGCGACCATCAGGGAGAGAAATTTGATCAGGGACGCATCGTCAAGGAGACCCTGCCACACAAAAACAGCGCCGGCATGCAAGGGTTTGTCATGAATCTGCGGCGCCCCTTTTTCAAAGATATCCGGGTGCGCAAGGCCTTCAATTTGGCCTTTGACTTCGAGTGGTCCAACCTCAATCTGTTCTACGGACAGTATACCCGGTCGGAGAGTTATTTCACCAACTCCGACATGGCGGCCAAAGACTCTCCGTCGCCAGAAGAGTTGGTCCTGCTGGAACCGCTCCGGGCACAATTGGATCCGGCGGTTTTTCAGGACGCACCGTCACCTCCGTCCACCACCCCTCCCCACTCCTTGCGCGACAATCTGCGCCAAGCCGCCACCCTGCTGCGCGAAGCGGGCTGGCGCATGGGACCGGATGGCACCCTGGTCAACGCTGAAGGCAAGCCCTTTGTGGTAGATGCCCTGCTCGGCATGCAGGCCTTTGAACGGGTGATGGCGCCTTATGCGGAAAATCTGCGTAAGCTGGGCATACGGATCAATTATCGCACCGTTGATCTCTCCTTGTATCAACACCGCCTGGAAAGTTTTGACTTCGACATGATTGTCGGTACCTTCGGCCAGTCCCTTTCGCCAGGGAATGAACAACGGGACTATTGGCACTCTTCCCAGGCCCAGGTGCCGGGGAGCCGCAACCTGATCGGCATCGAAGACCCCGCCGTGGATGCCCTGATCGATCATATCATCTACGTCAAGAATCGTCCGGCCCTGATCACAGCCTGCCGCGCCCTGGATCGGGTGTTGCGCAGCGGTTGGTACCTCGTGCCCCACTTCCATATTCCTTTGCATCGCATCAGCTACTGGAACCAATTTGACAAACCCGCCACCTTGCCGCTGTATTACACGCCGCATGACTGGCTTTTTACCTGGTGGAGAAAAGATGCCTCCGAGGGAAACAAACCGTGACCGCCTATATCTTGCGGCGGTTGTTGCTCATGTTTCCAACCCTGTTGGGCATCATGGTTCTGACTTTTGCCGTGATCCAGTTTGTACCGGGCGGGCCCGTGGAAAAAATGGTCTCCCAGCTGCAAAACCACCCCCAGGGAGAGGTGTCCGGCAGTGGGCAGCGGGGCACATACCGAGGCGGAGAGGGGTTGGATCCGGAACAGATTCGTGCCCTGAAAAAACTCTATGGCTTTGACCGGCCCGCTCCGGAACGCTTCCTCCACATGATGTGGAACTATCTCCGCTTCGAGTTTGGCGACTCCTATTATCACCACCGCCGCGTGGTGGATCTGGTGATCGACAAGTTGCCGGTATCGATTTCTCTCGGCATGTGGACCTTTTTCCTGACCTATCTGATCAGCATTCCCCTGGGCATCCGCAAGGCTGTGCGCCACGGCAGCCGCTTTGATGTGGCAACATCCACGGTGATCATGGTGGGCTACTCCATTCCAGGCTTTGTGCTGGGCATTTTGTTGATCGTCTTGTTCGGTGGCGGAAGCTTTTGGGATGTTTTCCCACTGCGCGGCCTTGTTTCGGACAACTGGGCCACCCTCCCCTGGCCGGAGCGAATCACGGATTATCTGTGGCACATGGTTTTGCCCATCGTGGCAGCCTCGGTGGGTTCCTTTGCTGTCATGACCATGCTGACGAAAAACAGTTTTCTGGAGGAAATTTCCAAACAATACGTGATGACGGCACGGGCCAAGGGGTTATCGGAACGAAGCGTTCTCTATCGCCATGTTTTTCGCAATGCCATGATTCCTCTGGTGACGGGTTTCCCGAGCTCTTTCGTAGCTGCCTTTTTCAGCGGCAGTCTGCTCATCGAGACCATCTTCAGTCTGGACGGTCTGGGATTGCTGGGTTATGAATCGGTCATCAATCGGGACTATCCCGTTGTCATGGCGACCCTGTACTTCTATACTATTCTCGGGTTGCTGACCAAGCTCGTGACCGATCTGACCTACGTTCTCGTGGATCCCCGCATCACCTTCGATCGGGCCCGATGACGAAAGGACTCAACATGTCTCAGGCTTTGACGATCGACGACATCTGGAATTTGTTTCAGGAAACCAATCATGTGCTTCAGGAGTCGATTCAGGAGTCACGGGCCTCGTCCCGAGAGTTAAGGATCTCCATTCAGGAGACGAATTCCTCACTTCAGGCATCCAAAGAGGCATGGGATCGGCAATTCCAGGCATCCAAAGAGGCATGGGATCGGCAATTCCAGGCATCCAAGGAGATATGGGATCAACGCTTCCTGGAGAGCAGGCTGGAGAGTGCCCGATGGGCACAGGAAGCCGAAGCCAGGCTGGAACGTGACCTTCAGGAAACCAGGCGGGTCATGCAGGAGAGCAGAGCCGAGACAGAACGGATATCCCGGGATACAGACCGGAAATTCCAGGAAACGGACCGACAATTCAAGGAAACAGACCAAAAAATCAAGGAGGTTTCAACCCTGGTCGGCAGACTGGGTGGTCGCTGGGGAGAGTTTGTGGAAGGTATGGTGGCGCCAGCCTGTGAAACCCTCTTCGCCGAGAGGGGCTTTCCCATCCACCGGGTCAGTCCCAGAATCAAGGCCAAACTGCCCAACAATCGCCACATGGAGATCGACCTGTTGGTCGTGAACACAGACATGGTGGCCCTGGTGGAGGTCAAGAGCAAGCCGACCCACGAGGACGTACAGGGGCATTTGTCGCGTTTGGCTGAATTCAAGGAATTTTTTCCCGAGTATGCACATCGGCGCGTACTGGGGGCCGTTGCCGGCATCGTGATCGAAGAAAACGTCAGCCGCTACGCCATGAACGCTGGACTGTTCGTCCTCGTCCAGTCAGGTGACACCATGCTGTTGGCCAACACGGCCACTTTCACTCCCCTGGTTTGGTAAAATCCGCACAACGATTCAGCACCCTCGCACGAAAGATCAGGCAGCCTTCGGCTGATCCGCCTGCAACGCGAACCGGGATCCGGGGGCGGTTTCCTTCCAGCATCTTCCGGTCGGCCCTCTTTCAGCCCAGGCCCATGCGCCGGGCGATCTCCTGGTAGGCCTCTTCCACGCCACCCAGATCCCGGCGAAAGCGATCCTTGTCCAGCTTCTTGCCGGTCGCTGTGTCCCAGAGGCGGCAGGTGTCCGGAGAGATTTCATCGGCCAGAATCAAAGGATGATGACCCGAAGTGGGGCGACCAAATTCGAGCTTGTAATCGACAAGCGTGATGTTGATCGAAGCAAAATAGGCCAGCAAGGCGTCATTGATGCGGTGACTCATCTCCACGATGGCTTCCATCTCTTCCTCTGTGGCCCAGTCGAAAATCTCGATGTGGTCCAGAGTGATCAATGGATCGCCCAGGGCATCGGACTTCAGGTAGAACTCGACAACGGGCCTGGAAAGTCGTTCACCCTCCTCCCGCCCCAAACGTTTGGCCATGGAACCGGCGGCCCGGTTGCGCACCACCACCTCGACGGGGACGATCTCCACCCGTTGTACCAGTTGCTCCCGGGGAGTCAGTTGCCGCACGAGATGGGTGGGAATGCCCACAGCGCCAAGAATGGTGAACAGACGGGAAGAGACCATGTTGTTGACCACACCCTTGTCAACGATGGTCCCGCGTTTTTCGCCATTGAAGGCCGTGGCATCGTCCTTGAAATATTGGATGACCAGATCAGGATCGTCCGTGGCAAACAACACCTTGGCCTTGCCTTCATACAGCTTGTCGCGTTTTTCCATGGCTTTCTCTCCTCCGTCAATGCCCGGATTCAGGTTGGGTTTCCGCGAGGCCGGGGCCTCGACGCACCGGTTGGATGGCACGGCAGCGGCCTGTGGCGGCATGCACCCGCACCAAAGCGCCACACAACGTACCTGCCCCGTCGGCAGGCTGCAATTTGCCTGGCAAATGGGTGGTAAATTTGGGCATGACGCTATCGACACGCATGCCGATGACCGAATCGTAGCTTCCCGTCATGCCCAGGTCACACTGAAACCCGGTCCCACGCGGAAAAATGCGTTGATCGGCTGTCGGCACATGGGTGTGGGTTCCCAACACCGCTGAAACGCGGCCATCGAGATGCCAGGCCATGGCAACCTTTTCCGATGACGCCTCGGCATGGAAATCGACCACGATGACATCGACATCACGCCCCAGGCGGACGGATGCGAGGAGTTTGTCGGCACTTTGAAACGGGCAATCCACGGCATCCATGAATACCCGCCCCAAAAGATTCAAGACGCCGACCCGCACGCCGCCTGGCGTGGCCAATTGCACATACCCCTGGCCAGGCACGCCGGGAGGGTAATTGACAGGACGCAGCAACCGATGATGCGTGCCCAGATAATCGTGTATCTCCGCGTATCGCCAGATGTGATTGCCCGACGTGATGACATCCACCCCCGCCTTGAAAAGCTCATCGGCAATAGCCGGAGTGATGCCAATGCCCGCTGCGGCGTTCTCCCCATTGGCGACAACAAGGTCAACCCCCAGGGCCAGACGCAGATGTCCCAAATGCTGTTGCAGGACACGCCGACCCGGCTTGCCCACCACATCGCCGATCAGGAGGAGCGACAATTCTTCCGGTTTGGTTGCGGTCATGTTCTCCGCCAGAAATTCAGTTGGTTTTTGGACACTTCGACATCGCTGAAAGGCAATACCCGTCCTGCCACGCTTTGCCCGGTTTCATGGCCCTTGCCTGCCAATAAAACAGTATCGCCCGCCGATGCCAGGGTGAAGGCATGTGCGATGGCCATGGCTCGATCACCCATCTCCAGGCAGGTGTGTTTTCCCCCGATTTCAGCGATGCCTGTCAAAATAGCCTGTCGAATGACGGCAGGATCTTCGTTGCGGGGGTTGTCATCGGTTACAATGGTCATATCGGCCAGACAGGCAGCGACACGGCCCATCATCGGGCGTTTCAGCTTGTCTCGATCGCCACCGCAACCAAACAGGAGGAGCAAACGCCCCGGGGTGATGCGCCGGGCGGTCCGCAACAGGCGTTCCAGGGCATCCGGTGTATGGGCAAAGTCGACCACAACAGCAAAAGGTTGACCACCATCAATCCTTTGCATGCGACCTGGGGGAGGGGTAAACCGGGCCAGACCTGTCTGGATCAGAGCGGGAGAGATGGATAGTTGCCAGGCAATCGCAGCCGCAGCCAAGGCATTGGTGACATTGAAATCACCCGGCACGGGCAGATCGACAGTGACTTCACCCGCAGGCGTGACCATCCGGAAGCGGGAACCTTGCCAGGTCATGGCCACGTCACGGGCCTGAAAATCTCCAGTTTCACCCATCTCCCCGGCAAATGTGGCCACCGGTATGTCACCCCTCCGGCATTGTTCCAACAAGACGGGTGCGCGTGGGTCATGCATGTTGATCACGCTGCGCGCACACTGGCCAGCCTGGAACAGGCGCGATTTGGCCGTAAAATAGGCTTCCTCGGTTCCATGGTAGTCCAGATGGTCGCGGGTGAGATTTAAAAAAGCCCCCACATCAAAAAAGATACTGGCCGTGCGGGATTGATCCAAGGCATGCGAAGAGACCTCCATGACCATGGCCGTGCAACCGGAGCCCTGCATCTCTCCCAGCAAAGATTGCAGGGTAATGGGATCGGGTGTGGTCATGGAGGTGGCCTGTTGCACTCCTGGCCAACGATTTCCTGTGGTTCCCATGACGCCAACCCGCTTGCCGCTCACGGACAGAATGGATTCCACCATGGCCGCCACGGTCGTCTTGCCGTTGGTTCCCGTGATCCCGACGGTTTGCATCGTGCGGGCAGGGTGACCGTAAAAGGCTGCGGCCAGCCACGACAACCCCCGACGCGGCTCGGGGTGAATGAACCGGCAGACCCGATTGGCGACAGCCGGATCAGGGGCCCAGCTCCCATCATCCAGAATGGCTGCGGCTCCCCGTTCCAGGGCCTGGTCGATGAAGAGATGCCCATCAGCATGTCTACCCGAGAGGGCAGCAAAGAGAAAACCAGGCGCGACCTGCCGGGAATCGGCTGTCAATCCCGACAAGGGAACATTCGGCCCCGTGCAGACCAGATCGACACAATCTTGCGCCAGAAGATAAGAACCACACCCGTGCAAACCGGCAGATTGGTGTATGGCACAAGCCTCGTTCCCGGCAGATTGGCGTATGGCACAAGCCTCGTTCATTGCAGCTCCAACCGCATGCCCCCATCGGGCAGGGCGATTTCCCGAACGACTCGACCGGAACCCTGAACCTGTGGAATGACGCCCCTCTCGATCAAAACCTCCAGAGACTGCCACAAGCTCATGTCGACCAGGGAGTTCGTTGCCGGTTGATCCTTGGGCTGCTCCGGGTTGAACACATGTCCGGCAATGGGTGGCATGGGGGCATTTTTGGGAATTTCCGGCAACACGGCCAACAAGGGGAGGACTTCCTGGGAGATCTCCTTGAAAACAGGCGCAGCGACGACACCGCCATAATACTGCCCGACAGGCTCGTCCAACCCCACATAGATCAGCAGGCGCGGATGATCCGCCGGGATAAACCCGACGAAAGAGGAGAAATACAACCCGGCTGCGTATCCACCCATGGGGGAGGCCTTTTGTGCCGTGCCGGTCTTCCCGGCAGAGACATACCCCTCCACGGCAGCCTGGGGCGCGGTTCCCTCCGGACCCACCACGTCCGTGAGAATCTTGCGCATCATCTGGGATGTCGCCTCAGAGATGACTTGCGTCGGCGGATTGCGCTTCTGCGGAACCAGCCTGCCATTGACGACACGGCCAGCCGCCAGATGGGGTTGGTAAAGTTGCCCCCCATTGACGATGGCCGCTGCCCCGCTGGCCAACTGTATGGGGGTGACGCTGATACCTTGTCCAAAGGAGCGGTTGGCAAGTCCGACCCGCACATAATGCTTGATATCCGGAAAACGTCCGCTGGCTTCATAATCGAGTTCGATTCCGGTAGGTCGGGCAAAACCGAAACGATGGAGATAGGGCTCCTGTCGTTCGTTCCCGAGCATCAGGCCAATCTTGGCGGCCCCGACGTTGGAGCTTTTCTGCAAAACCTGACTGACAGTCATCATCTGATGTTTCCGGTGGGTGTCCCGAATGCGGCGACCACCCACGACGATGCTGCCACCCTCGATGTCAAGAAGGGTATCCGGCTTGACCACCCCCTGGTCCAGGGCGGCGGAGACGGTAAAAATCTTGAACGTGGACCCTGGTTCAAAGGCATCCATGACCACCCGGTTGCGCCGGTCCTTGGGCTCGCTTTCGGCCAGGTTGTTGGGATTAAAACTGGGTTGGTTCACCATGGCCAGGATATCGCCATTGTCAGGATCGAGGACGACAACCACGCCGGATTGCGCCTTGGTGCGGGTCATGGCCTTGAGCAAAGCGCGGTAGGCTACATACTGGATTGTTGTGTCGATGGTCAAAACCAGGTCGGTCCCCGGGTGGGCGGGTTGCAAAACCTGGGCTTGCGGCATGGGGCGACCCAGACGATCCCGGACGACGAGACGGCTTCCGTCCTTGCCGCGCAGGACTGTTTCAAAGGAACGTTCCAGCCCCTCGACACCGCGCCCGTCAAAATCGACGAAACCGATGATATGGGAGGTCAACTCCCCCAGGGGATAGAAGCGCTGCACTTCCGGAGCAAAAAACAGCGCCGGACCTTCTGCTTCTTCCCCGGTCCGTTGCTCCTTTTCGCGGATCAGCTTCTCCTCCATGGTCTGGATTTTGTCGACAACGTCTGGGGAAAGCCGACGTTTCAAAACCGGAAAGCTCCCCGGACGCGCCTTGCTCAGGCGTTTTTCCAGAGTGGCAACATCCGTATCCAGGAGAGGGGCGAGCCATCTGGCCATCTCACCCGGATCACCCATCCGGTCACGATCCAACGACAGGGTTTTGACCGGCAGGCTCGTGGCCATGGTTCGACCATGGCGATCCAGGATACGGCCACGCACGCCGGGTATGGGCACTTTCTTTTTGTACTGATTGTCGGCCTTTTCGCGTAGACTCTCCCCCTGAAGGATGGTGAGATCCAGGGCGCGGATGCCCAGCAGGGCAAAACACAGAAGAAACATTCCCACGACAAAACGGAGCCGGCTCTGAAAGTGGGCTTCGCTGTCACGAGGCACAAGGGGATTGGGAAGACGCGCCAGGATACCCTGCCGCCCGCCAACCGATGGCGAACGCACGATCCTTTTGGGCCGCACGGGCGCAGGTGGAGGTCGTGCAGCCGATTTATCCTTGGGTCTGCTGAATTTCATGGATCATCCTGGCGCCAGACCCGCCATTGGTCAGAGCGTGGGGGTTCCATGCCCAACTCTTTGCGCGCCCGCCGCTCTATGGTGTTCAAGCCGGTCCGATACACCCATTCTACCTGCAGAGCCTGTTCCTCATCCAGGAGTTGCAGCCTCTCCTTTTGGGCGGCTTCCAGGGCGCGATGGGCCGTCAACATCCAGCTGCGCGAAGCGACGGTGGCCGCCGCAGTGACCACGAGCAGAGCGATCAGAACCAAGGATAGCAACCAATAGGGTCTCATGGAGTGTCCATCCTTTCCGGCAAACGCTCCGCCACACGCACCCGGGCGCTTCGGGCGCGAGGATTTTTTTGTATCTCACTGGGGGAGGGCGTCCAGGGTTTGCGGGTGATCAGACGCAAAACCGGCGATGGGGCGGCTGAAAGGAGAGGGGGCGGCAACCTGGGATGACCGACCAAATCCGGTCGGGCGCCCTGACGAAAAGTCTCTTTGACCAAACGATCTTCCAGGGAGTGAAAACTGATGACCACGATGCGCCCGCCTGGTTTGAGGCAGGATATGCCCGCAGCCAAACCAGACTGGAGTTCCGTCAATTCGTCGTTGACCGCAATACGCAAGGCTTGAAAGGTCCGTGTTGCAGGATGAATCCCTCCGCGTTTATAGGGGAGAGCCCGTTCCAGGAGTTTCGCTAACTGGCGCGTGGTGGTCAATGGCGCTTGAAGGCGCGCTTGTACAATGACGCGGGCAACCCGACGGGCGTACCGCTCATCACCGTGATGAAAGATCAGGTCGGCCAACGCCTGTTGTCCCAGGCGGTTGACCAGATCGGCTGCGGAAGGACCGCTTGCCGGATCCATGCGCATGTCCAAAGGGCCATCCGCCTGGAAGGAAAACCCCCGGTTGGGAACATCCAATTGGTGCGAAGAGACCCCCAGATCGAAAATGATTCCATCCACCAACCCCATGCCAAGACGTTGCAGATGTTCCGTCAATTGGCCAAACCTGCCATGCAGCAAGGTCAGGCGTCCCTGCCAGGCTTGCACGGCCAAGGCGCCATGGGCCACCGCTTCGGGATCCCGGTCCATGGCGATGACGCGACCGTCCGGCGCCATGGCCTCCAGCAAACGAGCACTATGCCCCCCCCCGCCGAAGGTGGCATCGACCAAAATCTGCCCGCTCATCGGCGCCAGGGCGGCAAGCACCTCCTCGGCCATGACCGGGGTGTGATAACACCCGGAGGCCGGATCCAGAGTCAGCCCAGGGCACAAGACAGAAGAGTTGTCGGGGGCATGTAGAATGTCGGTTCTTTCCTGCAATGGTTTTCTCTCCACATTATTCAGGTGCAAACACGCGCACCTTTTGCACGTCCTATGTTACCCATACCTGTCATCTTGAATAACGAATATTATTATTGCAAAATAATTCATATCGACACAATGCAAATCATTTCAATTAAACACCTGTCATTGTTATTTGCCGTGCCGCACCCATACTTGTCGAATCTCTCTGGAGGTAATCGTTCAGAGACCCCCGGACTGTAACCGTTCAGCGCCCCTTCCAGAAAAATCTGGACATGAAAGCCTTTGTCAGGGCTTTTCTGGAAGGGGCGCTGAACGGTTACAAAACGAGGATGAAATCACCTGGAATCCGGGAGCAAAAAGTGGAGATCCGGATCCCTGAAAATCCGGCACGCATGGTCAGGATCCAGGGGTCTGTGGATATAAAACCCCTGCAACTCATCGCAACCGGCGCGTGAGAGTATATTGAACTGCTCCAGATTTTCAACCCCTTCCGCGACAATCTGGAGCCCATGGTTGCGGCCCAGGGCGATGATGGCCGCAACGATGCCCTCGCTCTTGCTGCTGAGATGGATATCCTGGACGAACGAGCGGTCGATCTTCAATGTCTGAATCGGCAACCGGTGCAGACGACTCAGGGAGGAGAAGCCGGTGCCAAAATCATCCAGGGCCACGGTGATGCCCAGGGATTGAAACGCTCCCAGCAGTTCAACGGCCTGGTGGGAACTCTGCATCACCACGCTTTCAGTGATTTCAAACTCCAACATGTGGGGAGGAATGCCCGACGCATCCAAGGCGGCATGCATCATTTTGGGGAAATTCGGATCCAACAACTGGCGGGGCGAGAGGTTGATGGCCATGGTAAACCCTTGCATGCCCGCATCCAGCCAGGCGCGAGCCTGATGGCAGGCCGTCTGGATGATCCACTCCCCCAGCGGCAGAATCAGGCCCGACTCCTCGGCCAGAGGAATGAACTCCATGGGAGAGACGGTCACGTTGCCATCCAGATGCATGCGCACCAGGGCTTCGAATCCGGTAAATCTGTGCGCTTGTGGATTCCATTTGGGCTGATAACAAAGAGTGAACTCCCCTTTGTGAATGGCTCGCCGCAACTGTTCGATTTTGTGCAGGCGCGCCTCCATTTCCAGGCGCGTCCCCGACTCATAGAACTCCCAATGGCCATATCCCAACTCTCTGGCCTTTCTTAAAGCAGTCACGGCGTTTTTGATCAGCAGGTCGGGTTTTTCGCCATCCTGCGGAAAGATGGCCACGCCCATGTTGACCCGGACCGTCGACTCCTTCCCGAAAATCAAAAAGGGTTGATTCAGGGATTCCCGGAGGCGCTCCACCATCAAGGCCACCTGGTCATTATTGGTCAATCCATTGAATATAAAAGCAAATTCGCGATCGCTCCAGCGCGCCAGGGTATCAACCTTGCGTTTGATCTGCCGCAACCGCCGGGCCATCTTTCCCAGAAGCCGCTCTTCGGAGTCCATTGCCAGGTTGTCAAAACTGGTCATGGCCCCATCTTCTGGAGCCAGCAGAACCATGGCGATGATCTCCTGCGTGCCACGGACCTGCCGCATGGCCTGTTTCAGACGATCCTTGAGAAGACGCCGATTGGGCAGACCGGTTAAATGATCCTTGAAGTGGCACTCCCTGAGTTTTTGCATCAGCTGATCTTTTTCCACTTCCACTCCCGCAGTCTCCATCTCCTCTGGCGCCACCTCCACAGGTTGACTGGTGACGGGTTTGACCAGGGAAACGGGCTGCCGTCGATTGACGAACAAGGAGTTGCCGGGAATTTTTTTGGCCTGTTTTTTGGCCTCCGCCGCAAAACGGGAAATTTCCATGAAGCTGGCGATGCGACCCGGTTCGACGACAACCACACCCAGGGAGAGGGATGTCAGGGGATGAAACACCCGTTTGCCTTGGCGATCCTCCGATTCATAACCAGAATTTTTTACATGTTCCAGGTCGAAGAAGGCGACCACGACCTTGGCAAACTCCGCCAGTATTCGTTGGCAACGCGCCTCCCAGTCCGTACTGCGAAAGAGGATGATGAAATCATCGCCGCCGATATGCCCCAGAAAGTCCAGATCATGCTCTACGCAGTCGGAAAGAACCGATGCCGTGGCCTGAATGATGCTGTCTCCTTTTTTAAACCCGTAGACATCGTTGTAGGGTTTGAAATGATCCAGATCACAATAACAGGCGATGAATGGGATTTGACCTTCGATCCACAGGTTGGCGGTGTCGTTGATGGGAACATTGCCCGGCAGCAGGGTCAGCGGATTGGCATGCCGCGCCCCCTGGATCTGCATCTCGGTCAACACCCGCAACAACTCATGGACCGTTCCAACACCCACATAGTTGTCCTGGTCGTAGACGATATAGCCACTGGCCAAAGCGCGATGGGTGTCGTTCAACATTTTTTTGCTGAGCTCCTGGATGGAGATATCCACCCCCACCACATGGGGCTCCTTTTCCATCAGGAGAGAACAGGGTTTGCGCCCGAATAAATCATGGTGAAAGGGGCGGGCCAGGCGCTCCATGAAGGCATGCCGGTTCAACAAACCCACCACCTCGCCATTTTGCATGACCGGCAGCAGATCCAGATGGGGATAATCCTGGAAAAGACCCAACACGTCGATGTTATGGGTCTCCGGGGAAACGACCGGAGCCGACCTGACCAGATCCTTGTTGCCGATGGTGTCGCGCTGCGTCACGGAACGATCCTGGAAGCCTGACTCCCCCAGGAGCAGGTCTTTGACCCCCACAGGGACCAGGGCCAGAGGATCGGGGCGTGGCCGGCCAAGCAAAAAACCCATGCCGTGCGTCACACCCAGACTTTTCGCCACACGCAACTCCTCACGGGTTTCGATACCCTGGGCGATAAGCCGCGCACCAGCTTGTTGCGCCAGAGTTCCCAACGCTGCCAGATGCCGCTGTTTGACCAGGTCGATATCAATGTTCTGGATGAAATAACGATCCACAGTGATATTCTGGATCTGTTGTTCCAAGAGTTGCTCCGGGACCATCCCCGTCACATCCAGATGATGCACGGCCACCGGAAAACGCTTTTGAATCACCTCCTGATCCGCTTCTTGTGCAACCTGCATGATCAAAGGCACGGGAATATCCAGGAGATGATCCAAAAATGGACTCAGGTCGACACGAGGTGATTCGCTGGCGGCCTTGCCGAGGGCCAGTTTCAAAAACAACCAACCTGTCAGATGAATGGCATGAAACCGCTGCAACAGAATGACCCGGCTGATGTGATCCAAAATTTCCACCATGCCACAGCGTTCCGCCACCTGAAACAGTTTGTCCGGTGCGTGCAGCCTGCTGTGGGATGGTCCCCGGATGCGGCCCTGAAAACCGAATATGCGGCCATCACAGAAATCCACCACCGGCTGATAGATGGGCGTCAAATGCTGTTGATGCACAATATTGAGCAGCTCCTTTTTCTGCTCGATGGGCAGATCCACGTCATGGGGCAAGGCCTCTTCCAGGGTCTTCTGGAAAATGTTTTTCAGTTTGTCGGATGGTGTGACATATGTCTCCATATGCTTCTCCTCCTGCGGACCTGTTTGACAACATAAATTTGCAAAGAACCGATTTTATATTATTATTATAATCATTTACAGAAACAGCGACCCTCTGCCCCCCGCCAAGCCCCTCCGGCTAGAAATCAACGCCCTGGATCAGGCCACCATTCCAAAAAGGTGACTCTTCACCACCATTGCAAAAAAAGCGTGGACATGAAGACCTTTGTCGGGGCTTCGCCCCGAACCCCACCAGGACTCTGTCCAAGACCCTGCCAGGGAGCCACCCCCCGAGACCTCAACTCGTGGTCGGGTGGTGAACAGTTACCCGAAAAGATCATAACGACTCAGACACTTTTTCCGTAACCACGCACGGGATCCAGGGAACTGGCCCGCCAGCTGGGGCGGAGATCACCCCTCTTTCCCGGACCGACCTCCAGAGGACTCTGTTTTTTCGACATCCTCCTCTGTGACCTCGGCATCAGCGTCGGATGGAGCTGCCGGGGGAACGTGATATCGATAATGGGCATCTGTTCTGGGCCTGACGCCATCCAGCTTGTGCCCGGTCTCCACGTAGTGAATGGCTTCGGCGACGTTGGTGATGTGGTCGCCGATCCGTTCGAGATTTTTGGCCACGAACAGCAGATGGGTTCCGGGTGTGATGTGCTGGGGGGATTGAATCATCACCATCATGAGGTTATGGAACATGCCGTCGAAGAGGGAGTCGATCTCGGCATCGCCAGTCCAGGTTTGCAACGCAAGTTCGGAGTCTTTCTCAGCCCAGGCCAAACGAAGCTTGGCCAGAAAATCAAGGATCAGCCGCGACATGGGAAGGATGTCGGCAATCCCCTCGACCGGGGTGTAATGGGTCAGGATGGCCACGCGCTTGGCAATATTTTTGGCCATATCCCCCATGCGTTCAAGATCGGAAGATGACTCCAACGCGGCGATAACCCAGCGCAGGTCAACACCTTTGGGTTCACGCAATGCCAGGATGCGCACTGCCAGCTCTTCGACCTTCAGCTCAAGCTCGTCGATGGCGCGGTCGCGTTCGACCACGGTCCGGGCCAGACTTTGATCGATGGTGGTCACGGCTGTCACGGCATCCTGGAGGAGAGATGCGACCAGGTCACACATCTCCAGCACCATGGCATCCAACTGCTCCAGATCCTGGTCGAAGGCGTGATGAATATGTTTTTCCGCAGTGAAATTTTTCATGTCTTTCCTTAACCGAATCGACCCGTAATGTAGTCCTTGGTCTGCTTCTCCCTGGGTTCAACAAAAATCTGGTCGGTGGGACTGAATTCAACCAACTCCCCCAGGTACATGTAGGCAGTAAAATCAGAGATGCGCGCCGCCTGTTGCATGTTATGGGTGACGATGGCGATGGTAAACTCGGTCTTGAGTTCGGCGATAAGCTCTTCGATGTGCATGGTCGAGATGGGATCCAGCGCCGAGGTCGGTTCATCCAGCAGCAACACCTTCGGCTTGACGGCAATGCCGCGGGCGATGCACAGGCGCTGCTGCTGCCCGCCCGAGAGCTTCATCCCGCTTTGGCTCAGATTATTCTTGGTCTCTTCCCACAACGCAGCCTTCCTCAAGGCCCACTCGACACGTTCGTTCATGGCCTCCCGGGAGAGTCTTTCGTGCAGACGGACACCGAAGGCAATATTTTCATAGATCGACATGGGAAAAGGGGTCGGCTTTTGAAACACCATGCCGACCTCGGCGCGCAACAGGCTCACGTCCACGCCCCGATCAAGAATATTTTTACCATCGAGCAGCAGCTCTCCGGTCGCCCGTTGCTCTGGATAGAGATTGTACATGCGATTCATCGTGCGCAGCAACGTCGATTTTCCGCAGCCGGAAGGCCCGATGAATGCGGTGACATGGCGCTTGTATATTTCAAGATTGATATTTTTCAGGGCATGGTGCTTGCCGTAGTAGAAGTCGAGGTTTTTGAAAACCATCTGCGCTTCCAATGCAGGTTTTTTTGCGTTCGCTGGCATCGATCGACTCGTTCTATCCAAAGTTTGGGTCAGACAACCCCTTACTGCTCGTGTTGTGCGCGGAAGAGAACCCGCGCCAGGATGTTCAACCCCAAAATTCCCATTGTAATCAAGAGGACGCCTGCCCAGGCAATCTCCTGCCAATCCTTGAAGGGGCTCATGGCGAATTTGAAGATGGTCACCGGCAGGTTGGCCATCGGTTTATCCAGACCGAGGCTCCAAAACTGGTTTGACAAGGCGGTAAAAAGCAGAGGCGCCGTCTCACCGGCGATGCGCGCCACCGCAAGGAGAACGCCGGTCACCACACCAGCCATGGAGGCCCTCAACGTCACCCTGGTGATGGCGATATATTTGGGCGCACCAAGGGCATAGGCCGCTTCGCGCAAACTGTCCGGAACCAGCCCGAGCATGTTCTCACTGGTCGAGACCACCACCGGCAGGACAATCAGGGCCAGGGCCAGAACACCTGCCATGGCGGAAAAATTTCCCATGGGTGCAACATAAACGGCATAGACGAAGAGACCTATGACGATGGAGGGAGCCGACAGCAAAATGCCATTGATGAAATGGGTGACGTGACCGAGAAGGGAGTGTCTGCCATATTCGGCCAGATAGATGCCGGCCAGGATGCCGATGGGCGTTCCCAACGCCGTCGCCATGGTGATCAAGATCAGGCTGCCCACGATGGCATTGAGCAGACCGCCTGGTTCACTCGCCCCGGGAGGCGGGGTCATCCGGGTCAACAACTCCCAGGAGAGGCCCGTCATGCCGAGCTTCAGGGTGGTGAACAACACCCATGTCAACCAGAACAGGCCAAAGGCCATGGCGAGCAGCGACATGGTCAGGGCTATTTTGTTGACCAGCTTGCGTTTCTTTCTGAGATCCACAAGGCACCTTTCAAATCTTGGCAACTTCCTGCCTTGAGAGGCGCAGGAGCAACAGTTTGGATAGACTCAACACGATAAAGGTTATCACGAACAGAATCAAACCCAGTTCCAACAGAGAGGAGGTATAGAGCGGGGACTCGGCCTCCGCAAATTCGTTGGCCAACGCCGAGGCGATGCTGTTGCCCGGCAGAAAAAGCGAAAAACCGTTGAAATAATTTGTATTGCCGATCAGGAAGGTCACCGCCATCGTCTCCCCGAGCGCCCGCCCCAACCCCAGCATGATGCCACCGATGACACCCACTTTGGTGTAGGGCAACACCACATGCCACATCACCTCCCAGGTGGTGCTGCCGACGCCATAGGCCGATTCCTTGAGCATCGCCGGCGTCACGGCAAAGACATCGCGCATGACAGATGCGATGAACGGAATGATCATGATTGCCAGGATGACCCCGGCGGACAGGATGCCGATACCCATCATGGGGCCTGTAAACAGTTCGCCGATGATGGGCAATGAGCCCAGCGTCGCAGACAAGACCGGCTGTACATATTCGGCAAAGATGGGCGCATAGTAAAGCAGGCCCCACATGCCATAAACAATGGACGGAATGGCCGCCAGCAGCTCGATGGCCATGCCCAACGGAACGCGCAACCAGGGGGGGGAGAGTTCGGTCAAAAACAAGGCGATGCCAAAGCTGACCGGGACCGCTATGATCAGGGCGACGATGGAAGTCGCCAAAGTGCCGTAGATCGGAATCAGGGCGCCAAAATCATCCGCCGGCGGATTCCATTCACCCGACCAAAGAAAAGCGATGCCAAAGCGCTGAATGGATGGCCAGCTACCGTATATCAACGAAATGATGATGGCCAACAACAAAACAAGGGTCAACAACGCAGCCAAACGGGCCATGTTGAAAAACACCGCTTCCTTCAACCGAAAGCTGCCTGGATCCACCCCGCCAGACCCCTTTGCGAACACACTCGACCTTTCATCAGAACCGTTCAGAAGGTAAGGATGGTCCAAGAGTTTCTGTGCCCTCTCCGCTGGTGTCCCGGTCGCGTGCCAAGCACCGGACCCACCCAGACTCTCTTCGTTACCAACACGATTTTTGCTCATAAATAAGCGAATGTTCCAAAGTTGACTTTGCCTCGACACCAACAACCCGGAGGGTTCCGCAGCGGCCCGCGCCGTAACGACCCAAACGACGCGGGCTTTACGCGGCACAACGATTCGGCGCCCTTCACCATTCAACAACCTTGCAAAAAAAGCCTGGACAGGAAAGCCTTTACCGGAGCTTCGTTCCGGATCCCGCCAGGACGCTGTCCAAGGCCCTGCCGGAAGGCCGGACCCTGGACCTTGATGCGTTACCAGGCGATGAATGGTGACCGGCAAAGCTCATTGACCAGCCGGATAAACCGGTTTCCCCGACGCATCCTTGATCTGTCCCCAGGAGGTGCGCACCAGCTCGATCAGGTCTTCCGGCAGCGGAACGTATTTGAGTTCAGTCGCCATCTTGCCGCCGTTCTTGAAGCACCAGTCAAAAAATGCCAGGGATGCAGCACCTTGTTCCGGCTTGTCCTGTTCCTTCTGCATCAGAATGAAGGTGGCCCCGGTGATCGGCCAGGACTCCTTGCCGGGGTTGTTGGTCAGGATTTCATGGAAAGCGGACTTGGTCCAATCGGCGTGCGAGGCAGCAGCCTTGAAGCTCACCTCATCCGGCTTGGGATAGACCCCATCGGCATTTTTCAACAGGGCATAGGTCATCTTGTTTTGCAGCGCATAGGCATACTCCACATAACCGATGGCGCCCGGCAGACGTTGCACGAAGGCGGAAACCCCTTCGTTGCCCTTGCCTCCCAACCCCACGGGCCACTGCACGGCAGTACCCTCACCAACCTTCGTTTTCCACTCGGAGCTGACCTTGGAGAGGTAATTGGTGAAGATGAAGGTGGTACCGGAACCATCCGAACGCCGCACCACCGCGATCACCTGCTTCGGCAGTTCGAGGCCCGGATTCAATGCGGCGATGGCCTTGTCATCCCACTGGGTGATTTTGCCCAGGTAAATGTCGGCCAGCACCTCGGGACTCAGGTGCAACTCGCCGGGTTTGATCCCTTGCAGGTTGACCACCAATACTTCACCCCCGATAACAGCCGGAAATTGCACCAGCCCCTGTTTCTCCAGCTCTTCGGATTTGAGCGGCATGTCGGAAGCGCCAAAGTCAACGGTCCTGGCCGTGATCTGCTTGATGCCGCCACCGGAACCAATGGATTGATAGTTGATCTTGTGGCTTGTCGCCTTCTGGTAGGCATCCGCCCACTTGGCATAGAGAGGGGCAGGAAAGCTGGCCCCGGCCCCGGTCACTTCCGCAGCCGCCGCACTCTGCGCCATCAGCACGGATGAAGCGGCAACCAACGATACCGTCAACCATTTTTTCGCATCGAACATCTGTTGTTCTCCTGGAAACTTTTGCGGCAATTGAGTAGAATCAATAGCCTGTTTCTGTCGAACGCCGCCCCCTGCCCCCCCTTCCTTCACCCGGGATGGTCAGCCGTGGCCGCGCGAAATCAAATCACGAGATGTCAGAGCGCTCTGAATGTGCAACGTCGTCACAAAGGCAATTATAATGCCAAAAATAAATCAATCCATCTCTTCCCGAATCCAGGAGAGATGACACGACCGGTGCGTTTTTTTATGATGCATTTACATAACAACTGTTTGCACAACAAACGACCGGTCATTCCAAGCCATGTTTCATCCTTGTCGCACGCCTGTTCATCCCGCACATCACGACGCCATTCTGCAAGAATCGTTGCGATCATGCGCAAAGATTCTTTGGACCGACCAAGAACCTTTGCCCTCGTGCAGCGAGCCTGCAACATGAACCTCACATCCATCATCCTCGCCTCGTGCAGCGAGCCTGCAACATGAACCTTACATCCATCATCCTCGCATGGACATGAACCCCACATCCATCATCTTCGCCTGGATCAGCGAAGCGGATCTGGAGGCGGCCCGAGCCGACAGGAAGAAGGATCAGGGCAACCTGGTCCAGGTTTTACGGATGCGGGAGTTTCATGAGATCCATCTTCTGGCCAGCCAGGACGAGAAGACCGCGCAAGGTTTTGCCTCCTGGCTGAGCGCCCGCACGACAACCGTGGTCTCCCTGCACATGGCGCCCCTGACCGACGCCAGCGATTACGGAGAGATCTGCCGGGCTGCGCTGCGGGTGGTGGAACCGGTTGCCACCCGCATGGGCAGTTCGGACCAGATCAGTTTTTTCCTGGGAGCCGGCACGGGGAGCATGGCAGCCATCTGGATTCTGCTGGCCAAGGCCGGGTTTCCCAACGCCCGTTTGCTGGAGATCACGCCGGAACAGAAAGTCCGGGATGTCACCATCCCCTTTTCCATCAACACCGACATGCTGCCGGATCTTTTGCGCACCCGGGATCAGCAACTGGTCCGTCTGGCCTCCGAAGGTTTCCGGGTCGAACACCCTGAGTTTGCCTCCATCGCCTTTCAGTGCGACGCCATGCGGCGGGTGGTGGAAAAGGCCACCCTGGTGGCCAGCCGGCAAATCCCTGTCCTGATCCAGGGTGAGTCCGGAACCGGCAAGGAGTTGCTGGCACGGGCGATTCACAATACCAGCCTGCAACGAAGCGGCCCGTTTGTGGCCATCAATTGTGGCGCCATTCCGGACAATCTTGTGGAAGCCGAATTGTTTGGCCATGAAAAAGGCGCCTTTACCGGAGCCTTGACCAACCGCAAGGGGTACTTTGCCCAGGCTGACGGCGGGACGGTCTTTCTGGACGAAATCGGCGAGCTGCCACCCTCCATTCAGGTCAAACTGCTGCGGGTGCTCCAGGAGCGGGTGGTCACCCCTGTCGGCTCGTGCGACGCGCACCCCGTCACTTTTCGCCTGATCGCCGCCACCAACAAAAATCTCCTGGAAGAGATGGTGGAGGGTCGTTTTCGCGAGGATCTTTTTCACCGTATCGCCGTGGCGATTTTGCTGCTGCCACCCCTGATGGCCCGTGGCCGCGATATCGAACTTTTGACGGATCGCATCCTGGAGCAGATCAACCAGGAGTGTCGGGAACAACCCGGATTTCGCCGCAAATCCCTGACGGAGAACGCCCGCAAGGTTCTCCAGGAGCACCGCTGGCCGGGCAATATCCGCGAATTGCAGAACACCCTCAACCGGGCCGCCGTCTGGACGCCGGGGGAGATGATTCGGGGCCGGGACATCCGCGACGCCCTGCTGCCGGAATATTCCGGCGGAGGAGCCAACGATCAGATCCTCAGTCGCCCACTGGGATCAGGATTCCGGCTGACGGACCTCCTTTCCGAGGTGGCCGACCACTACATGCACCGCGCCCTGGCCGAGAGTCACAACAACAAGGCCCAGGCCACCCGTCTGGTCGGCCTGCCCAACGCAACCACCTTTGCCAACTGGCTGAAAAAATATCCCTGGGATGCAGATCGCGGGAAAAAAGATTAACGACAGCTCAGACAGCATCCTTGGTCAGATAGTCCTGAATCTCCCGTTCCATGCGCAAAGCCTTGCTGTCTTCGGCGACCAGGGTGCGTTTCCATGCGCCCAACGCCGCCCGGGGAATGAGAAAATCCTTGCCGAACAGGTAATCTTCCGGAAGTTTCCCCTGTTTTTTCAATATGTTGACATATTTTCCCGGAATATTGTCCGTCAGGGGGATCAGGGGCACATCCGTCGTTCTGCCATCCTTTTCGATGCGCGCCATGCGGCGACCCAGGTAGGTGATCTTATAACCCTCCTCATCATCAAAGATCACGTCGCTTCTGACATCACTCTCCTCCAACTTCTTCGCCTCTTCAAACGGATTTTTATGATCCAGAGTCAGAGCAGGGGCCTTGTATTTTTCGATGGTCTCACGCAGAGACTCCAGATTTTGCACCAGAACCAGGATCATCTGATCCTTGAACCGATCACGGCAGTGCGGAGAGAGATCGAGGAGAAACTTGTTGGTAAAACGAAGAAGAACGCACTCCTCCTCGGCCACCACGCTGGTGACGCGGACCCGGGGCGTCAGGAACGAAACCTCACCGAAGACTTGTCCAGGCTTGAGGAACGCCAGAGGATTCATAAAGGGCTTTTTGAAGACACAGGCAGACCCGCGCAAAAGAATATAACACGTGTCACCCAAATCCCCCTCGTTCAGGATGGGCTGATTGGGGGGAACCCGCAAAAGTTCCGCGTTGCTGTGTTCGACAATCTCCTCTTTGTACCCTTCCGGGAAGTCCTTGAAAAAAGGAATCCTGTCCAGGAGTTTTTTCTGGATCATGTTTGCACCTCCTCAACCTGCCCGGGCCAGGCACATCACAAGCCACGCGATCTGTCAATTGGTTCGTTATTGTTGGTATGGCTCCAAGGTGGCTCTGCCCTCAGATCGGGCACACCAGATGGCCCAGCTTCTCTGTCAGCTTGATATTTTCCGCATAATCCACCGGGCAATCTATGATGGTGACCGTTTTGTCGGCAAGCGCCTGCCGCAGGATCGGCAGCAAATCCTGTGCGGACTCGACTCGACAACCCTTGGCTCCGAAGCTTTCTGCATACTTGACGAAGTCGGGATTGTTGAAGCCTATGTGGCTTTCGCGCCCGAAATGGTTCATCTGTTTCCACTGGATCAAGCCATATTTGGCATCATTCCAGATCAGGATGACAATGGGCAGGCCAATGCGCATGGCGGTCTCGATCTCCTGCGAATTCATCAGGAAACCCGCATCGCCGGTGACGGCCACGGCTGCACGTTCGGGATGCACGAGCTTTGCGGCCATGGCGCCTGGAACGGCGATACCCATGGCAGCAAAGCCATTGGAGATGATGCAGGTATTGGGACGCTCCGCCTTGAACATGCGGGCCATCCACATTTTATGCGCCCCCACATCGGAAACGACGATATCTTCCGGATCCAGGGCCTGACGCAAATCCCAGATGATTTTTTGGGGTTTGATCGGAAACCCGGTATCCTCGGCATACTGTCCGATCTCTGCGACGATGGATTGGCGCAGGGTATCGGCCAGACGCTGCCGACGGCTTCTGGCCTCGGCAGCGATCCCTTTCAGTGCGGCGGCAATCTCGCCCACGACCCCCACCTCGACAACGTAATGCGCGTCCACCTCAGCGGGACTGGCGTCGATGTGGATGATTTTCCGATTCCGATCCCTGTGCCACAGATAGGGGTGGTATTCGACGATATCGTAGCCCACACAGATGATCACATCGGCGCGGTCGAAGCCGCACGAGACATAATCATGGGCCTGCAAGCCCACGGCGCCGAGACACAAATCGTGCGAGAAGGGAATCACCCCCTTGGCCATGAAGGTGGTGGCGACAGGAATGTTCAACTTTTCAGCAAAGTCCACCAGTTGATCGCCGGCCTTGCCCCGAATGACCCCATTGCCGGCCATGATGATGGGATAGTGTGCGTCCGAAATGATCCGGGCAGCCTGGCTTATCTTTTCCTGGGGAGGTACGGGTTGGCGGGCCTGTTGAGCCTTGAGAGGAAACTGGTCGGCGACGACCATTTCAGCCATGTTTTCCGGAAAATCGATGAAGGCGCAGCCGGGCTTTTCCGTCTGGGAGACCTTAAAGGCCTTGCGCACCACCTCGGGAATCACACCCGGGTCCAAAATTTGCGTGGTGTATTTGGTAATGGGACGAAAGAGATTGACCAGATCCAAAACCTGGTGACTCTCCTTGTGCAGACGGGTGGTGGCGGCCTGTCCGGCGATGGCCACCACGGGGGCGCGATCCATGTTGGCATCGGCAACACCGGTGATCAGATTGGTGGCTCCCGGCCCCAGGGTTGCCAGGCAAACACCGGCCCGACCGGTCAGACGACCATATACGTCCGCCATGAAGGCGGCGCCCTGCTCATGACGCACCGTGATGAACTGGATCGGACTCCCCAAAAGAGCATCCATGATATCCAGGTTTTCCTCGCCCGGTATGCCGAATATGGTGGAAACACCCTCATTCTCAAGACACTTTACAAACAATTCAGCAGCTTTCATGGAAAATCTCCGGTATTGGCATCAAGTGGCCTGGAGCATCTGGAACTGGATCCATCAGCACACATCACGGCCCGTCGAACCGCGCATATGGACCATGGCAGTATCGCACGCATGGTGTCCGGTCGTCGATCACTCCCGTTGCAACAATCGCCGGATCGTCTGTCATTGCGCGGATCGTTCCCGAAGTGATATCGTTCAGCGTCAAACTGTTGCGCCGGACATTGAGTATTCAGCCGCCAAGAAAGATTGCAAAACATGCCGCTCCAACCCGAGCTGTTGAGCCAAATTCTCGTCTTCCGTGGCGTGGACTCTCGGGAACTGGCTCAATTCCTGGGCGAATGCCCGCTCCTCGATACCGGGGCAGGGCATGTGCTGCTGGATCCGAACCACCCATCCAGCAATATGTACGTTGTTTTATCCGGTATTTTAGGCGTCCATCTTGGCCACGAGGCCATCGGGGAACGAATCAAGACCATCACCACGGGCGGTTCCGTGGGAGAGATGTCGCTCATGCGCCGACTGCCTCCCAGCGCCTATGTCATGGCCGTGGAGCCTTCCCGCCTTTTGGTCATCGATGAGGCGCTTTTTTGGCCCCTGCTGGAACGATTTCCTCTTGTCGCCCTCAATCTCATACGCATGTTGTCCGACTGGCTGGGCGAAAGCTCCGATCTTCTGCTCGAACGTCAGAACCGGTTGATCAGACGTTCCCAGGAGTTGGCCTGGGAGCACGCCAAGTTGGAACACATGGTCCGTCTGGGGATCTCCCTTTCCGGCGAGCGCGACGAGGCAACGCTGCTGGAACTGTTTCTGAACGGCGCCATGGAGGTCTCCGGAGCGGACGGCGGCGTCCTGTACGTATGCACACAAGAAAAAAAACTGGAGTTCCGCATCGTCCGCGCCAACTCTCTGGGCATCCATCTGGGTGGCAAGGGAACCTACCCGCCACCTTTTCCCAGTCTTCTCATGTATGATACGCCCCATGGTCAGCCCAATCATGCCCATGTCGCCACGCATGTGGCCCATTTGCGGCAGGTCGTCAACGTTGCGGATGTGTATGCGGCCCAGGAGTTCGACTACTCCTCCATGCACCGTTTCGACAAATTGACTGGTTATCAAACCCGATCCCTGTTGGTCGTACCCCTGATATCACGGCGTGGCGAAATTTTGGGCATCCTGCAACTCTTCAACGCCCACGATTCCCAATCCGGGGCGATCGTCCCTTTTTCGATGGATATCCAGAAATTCATCGAAGCCGTGGCAGCCCAGGCCGCCATTTCCATTGAGGTGCAAAACCTCGTCGTTTCTCAGGGTCAGCTCATGGATGCCTTCATCGAGATGCTCGTGGCAGCCATCGACGCCAAATCCCCCTATACCGGAGGGCATTGTTCACGGGTACCAGAACTGGCGCGCATGCTCGCAGAGGCAACCTGTGCCCAGAAAGATGGACCATTGGCCGATTTTGCCCTAACCACGGATGAAGAGTGGCACGAGTTCAAGGTCGCCTCGCTGCTGCATGACTGTGGCAAAGTGATCACCCCGGATACTATCGTGGACAAAGCCACCAAACTGGAAGCCGTCTACAATCGCATACACGAAGTTCGTACCCGCTTTGAAGTGTTGTGGCGCGATGCCGAGGTGAGTTATTGGCGTCGACGTGCCCTGGAAGCCCCCTCTCCAGAGCAACTGGTGACCATGGAGCAGGAGTTGGCGGCAACCCGGCAAACCTTGCAGGAAGAGTTTGCCTTTGTGGCCGAATGCAATGTTGGCAGTGAATTCATGGGTTCCGCTGCCCAGAAACGGCTGCGGGAGATTGCCTCCCGGCGTTGGGTACGCCATTTCGATCATACGTTGGGACTTTCCCACGAAGAGTTGCGCCTGCACCCTCCCCCCCATGACAGAACCCCGCCACCCGTTGAAGAGTCTCTGCTCGTCGACCGCCCTGAACACGTCGTTCTCCGCGAGGGCGCCCATCCCTATGGCAAGAATCCATGGGGCTTCAAGACACCCGTGCCGCCCGCAGTGTCCAACTTCGGTGAATTGTACAACCTCTCCATTACCCGGGGCACCTTGAACACGGAAGAACGGTTCAAAATCAACGAGCATGTCATCCAAACCTACATCATCCTGAAACACCTTCCCTTCCCCAAGGAACTCTCCCGGGTTCCGGAGTATGCCGGATCCCACCACGAAAACATGATCGGGACTGGTTATCCCCGCCAGTTGACCAAAGAACAACTGCCCATACCTGCCCGCATCCTGGCCATCGCGGACATCTTCGAGGCATTGACTGCCTGGGACCGACCGTATAAAAAGGCCAAGAAACTGGGAGAGGCGTTACGCATCATGGCATCCATGGCCAAAGAGGGGCATGTTGACCCGGATCTGTTCAATCTGTTTCTGACCAGCGGGATCTACCGTGCCTATGCCGAACGCTTTCTCCACCAGGAGCAGTTGGATGCCGTGGATCCCCAGGAGTTTCTCCTGCCGGTCGGCACGGAATAGGGTTTCCCCCTCTCTCCGGAAAATCCCCTTCCGGGGAGAACGCACAACGCACCAGCTGTCGTCACAAGGAGCGTAGCCGTGTTCATGGGACATGCGAAATGGTCGGAAGAGTTGAGCGTCAACGTTCCCACCATCGATGCGGATCACAAAAAGTTGTTTATCCTTCTCAATGACCTGTTCGCCGCCTGTTTTGCCGGTGTCGGCAACGAGGTCGTCCATGAAACCCTGCAAGCCCTGACCGATTATTCGCAATACCATTTTTCCCGCGAGGAATCCCTTTTGCAGGAGTTGGGTTGTCCGGATATTGAAAAACAGATCCACGAACATCGTTATTTTATTGGCCAACTCGGGGACATTGCCCGGCAGGGCACGGCAACGAATGGTGAGGAGGTCGTGCTTTTCCTGAAGGATTGGCTGTTGCACCATATTCTGGAAGTGGACAAACTGGCCTTCGCCTCACGAAAATAGCCAACAGCTGCACTCCATTCTGCCCCATGGACCCACACCCCTCCGCCCCTCGCAGGTGATATGCCTCCCGCCCAGCCAGACCCGGAACTGATGCTACAGGAAGGGGTGCGGCTACATCAGGCGGATCATTTGGACTTGGCAAAAGGTCTCTATCGCCGGGTGTTGGATCAACAACCCGGACATCCCGACGCGCTGCATCTGCTGGGCCTGGTTTGCCATCAACAAGGGGATCCGGCCCAGGCCATCCAACTGATCTCCCAAGCGATTGCCGGTTGGCCTGATCACCCGGTCTATTACGCCAACCTGGGGCTGGTGTTGCAGAAAAGTGGAGAACTGGCTGGGGCCGTGGCGTGTTATCACAAGGCATTGTCCATCAAACCGGACTATGCCGAAGCCTGCAACAATCTGGGTACGGCCCTTCTGGAACAGGGAGACCCGGTCGAAGCCGGGGTATTGTTGCATCGGGCCGTGACGCTGCAACCCGATTATCCGGAGGCGCACAATCATTTGGGGTTGGTCCTTCAGCAGTTGGGGGATCTTGCGGGCGCCATCTCTGCCTACCGCCGGGCGTTGCATCTGCGTCCCGAGTGGCCGGAGGCCCAGCTCAACCTGGGATCTTCCCTGCGCCAACAAGGGGAATGGGCTGCTGCAACAGCCTGTTATCAACGCATTCTTGCCAAAAATTCGGATTATCCAGAGGCTTGGTTCAATCTTGGCAACGTCCTGCGTGACCAGGGCAATCCACAGGATGCGGTCCACTGTTATCGTCAGGCCCTCGTCCAATCTTCAAATTATTTCAAGGCGCACAACAACCTGGGCTGCGCACTGCAAGATCTGGATGAACCGGATGCCGCCATGGCCTGTTTTCGCCGGGCCCTGGCCATCGCCCCGAACCACCCCGAGGCCCACAACAATCTGGGCATTCTGCTGCACCAAAAGGGTGACGCAGAAGGCGCCCTGGCGTGTTTCCAACAGGCCCTGGCCCTCGCGCCGGACTATGCGGATGCCCACTGCAACCGGGCCATGATTTGGCTCGGCGGCGGAAATTTCGCCCAGGGATGGCAGGAATATGAGTGGCGCTGGCGGCAGGAAGGCACCCGTCATCCCCCACCCCCCCCAGCCTCCTCTCTCTGGCGGGGAGAGCCCTGTGCCAACCAAAACATTCTGCTGCAAGCCGAACAAGGTTTGGGAGACACCCTTCAGTTTATCCGCTATGTCCGCCTGATTCGTCAGCAAGGTGGTCGGGTCAGCGTCACCTGCCAGCCTCCCTTGGCCCGGCTGCTGGGTGCGATGGCCGGAATAGACGCCACCTTTCCTCCAGAATCCACCCCGCCCGATTTTGCCTGGCACACTCCCCTGCTCTCTTTGCCTGGTGTGTTCGGCACCACCCTGGCAACCATTCCGGCGGAGATACCCTACATCCACCCGGAGACGGCGCTGGCCGCCACCTGGAAAAAGCGTTTACAGCCCAAAAAACGTCTGCATGTGGGTCTGGTCTGGCGCGGCTCGAAAAGCTATCGGCACAACCGGTTCCGTTCCCTCTCCGCCAACCTTTTTTCCGGGTTTTTGCGCCATGCGGAGGCGGCCTTCTACGGGTTGGTCAAAGAGCCCCTCACCAATGAAATGGATGCTCTCCTGCATAAGAAAAATTTCATCCACTGCGGTCCCGATCTCCAGGATTTCGCCGATACAGCCGCCCTCGTGACCCACCTGGATCTGATCATCAGCGTGGACACGGCCATGGCTCATCTGGCCGGGGCCATGGGCAAACCGGTTTGGTTGCTCCTCCCCTTTGCCGCCGATTGGCGTTGGTTGCGCACGACAACCCGCTCACCTTGGTACCCCGGCATGCACCTGTTTCGCCAACCCCGACCCGGCGACTGGCATACCGTGATCGATCAGGTGGCGCATCAATTGGATGAAGCGATGCGCGACCCCTCCTCCCCTCTGCCTTGAACCGTGGTTCATCATGGGGCTTTGTCCCTCTTTGTCGAAGTGGACCAACCGACATGATTTGAAGTGTTCACTTTTCGTGACTATTCCGCACTCTTTCAAGAAAAGCCTGGATATGAAAGCCTTTGTCAGGGCTTCGCCCCGAACCCCACCAGGACGCTGTCCTGGACCTGCCAGGGAGCCAGCCCCCTGGACCCCGATTCATGGTTGAGCTGTTCCCGGAGCATTGGTACATTTCTGCACATCAGACCAACACGGTTGAGCCAGTAGTCGATCATTCCGCTGCCCCCCAAGGCCGTTGGAAAAGAGTCTGCTGATCCAGGTGACACACCACGATCCGGCCATCGGCCCAGGTCACCGGTCGAGGAGGCACCTGGTGGCAATGTGGCATCACCTCGGGACAACGGGTTGCGAAGCGGCAGCCAGATCCAAGGTTGATCGGCGAGGGAATCTCTCCCCGTGCCAGCGGACGTGGACGCTGCCGCTCCCGCACCGGATCCGGCACCGGATTGGCCGCCACAAGCAGGCGGGTATAGGGGTGACACGGCTGGAAATAGATCAAATCGGCAGGACCGCTCTCGACGATGCCCCCCAGATACATCACCGTCATCCGGTCGGAGACGTGACGCACCATGGCCAGATCATGGGCAATGAACAACATCGACAAGCCCAGGGTGGCTTTGAGTTCATCCAATAGACGTATGATCTGCGCCTGCACGGAGACATCCAGGGCCGAAACGGGTTCATCACACACCAAGAATCGGGGTTCGACGGCCAGAGCGCGGGCAATCCCGATGCGCTGCCGTTGCCCGCCGGAAAATTCGTGGGGATAGCGGGAGATGTGATCCGGGTGCAACCCCACCCGCTCCAGCCAGTAGGCCACGCGCTCCCGCACCGCCGCATCCCCCCGCACCACCTCCTGCAAACGCAACCCCTCGCCGATCAACTCCGCAACAGTCATGCGCGGATTCAGGGAGGAGAAAGGATCCTGAAAAATCATCTGCATCTGCCGACCCAGGCGTTGAAAATCCTTCGGGGTCAGACGATCGGGCCATTTTTCCCCCGCAAAATGGATCTCGCCGGAGGTCTTCGGCAAGAGCCCGACAATGACACGAGCCAGAGTGGACTTTCCCGAGCCACTTTCGCCGACAAGGCCCATCACTTCGTGCGCCTGGACCTCCAGGGAGACCCGGTCAACTGCATGCAACATGCGTTTCCGGCCCAGGCGGAAATGTTTGCTCACCTTGTCGACGGTGAGAATCATGGAGCCACACCCGCCGGCTGGCATGTCGCCAGCCGTGGCGCCAAGGGGTGGTGCAGCCAGCACCGGGCAACATGATTGTCGCCAACAGGCAGCAGTTCGGGCATATGTTCCCGGCACGCCCGCATCGCCTGGGGGCAACGCGCGTAAAAACCACACCCCACGGGGGGAGCGAACAAATCCGGTGGAGATCCGTCGATGGGTTGTGGCGGATGCCTGTGAAGCGGGTCCAGATCGGGAATCGCCCGATGCAGTCCCAGGGTGTAAGGGTGCGCCGCCGTGGCAAAAATGGCCGCCACCGGGCCGGACTCCACCACCTGACCGGCATACATGACCGCCACAAAATCGGCCATGCGCGCCACCACACCCAGATCATGGGTGATCAAAATCAGGGCCATGCCCCGGTCGCGCTGCAAAGAGGCCAACAGATCGAGAATCTGCGCCTGGATGGTGACATCCAGGGCCGTGGTCGGTTCATCGGCGATCAACAGCCGGGGCTGGCATGCCAAACTCATGGCAATCAATACCCGCTGCAACATGCCACCGGAAAATTCAAACGGGTATTGCCGCAAACGCCGGGCAACATCCGTGATCCCGGTCATGTCGAGAAGCTCTTCCGCCCGCCGCCAGGCTGCCACACGACCCATCTTCAGGTGGACCTGTAAAGGTTCGGCGATCTGCGCTCCAATCCGCATGGTCGGGTGCAAAGCGCTCATGGGATCCTGAAAAATCATAGCCATCTCGACACCCCGCAGACCTCTGGCCATGGCAGGCGAAAGATGAAGAATGTCGCGCCCCGCCAGGTGCAGCGACTGCGCCGTGACCCGTCCCGGGGGCGAGGAGATCAACCCCATCACCGCCAGCATGGAGGCCGATTTGCCACAACCCGACTCCCCGACGATCGCCAGGGTCTGCCCGGCTGCGACCTGCAAATCAACGCCGCGCACCGCCTGTACCACCCCGCCATGCAGGTCAAACCCCACTTCCAGACCGGCGACCGACAATAGGGGCATCATGACCGTCTGTCACTGCGCGTGTCCAAGGCATCCCGCAAGCCATCACCCAACAGGTTGAAGGCCAACACCGTCACACTGATGCACAAGGCGGGAAACAACAGCTCGTGGGGATGGTTGAGCATGCTCTTCACCCCCTGCTGACAAAGCGAACCCCAAGAGGGTGTGGGCGGCGCCACTCCCATGCCGATGAAAGAGAGAAAGGCCTCGGTGAAAATGGCCGAGGGCACGGCAAAAGTCAGGGAGACCAGAATCACCCCCAACACATTGGGAAGCAGGTGATGCATGAGAATATATCCCCTCCCTCCCCCCAGCAACCGGGCAGCCTGGACGTAACCCTGTTCGCGGATCTGCATGACCTGGCCACGCACCAGACGCGCCGGTCCGGGCCAGCCCAGGAGAATCATGGCAACCAGCAAAGGCGCCAGGCCGCTCTCCCCGGATTCGACTCCAAAAGCAATGCGCAGCAAAATCATGAAAAGCAAAAACGGCAAAGCCACGACAAAATCGGCAAAACGCATCATCCACTCATCGAGCCACCCGCCGGTATAACCGGCCATGCCACCATAGAACGTACCCAACAATATCGAGCACAAGGGAGCCACGAAACCGATAAACAGGGAAATCTGGGCGCCCCGCAGCAGCCGGGCCAACATGTCCCGTCCCAGATAATCCGTCCCCAGCGGGTGAAACGGAAGCATGATGGTTTCACCAACCCGGCTCTCCGGATCGATGCGGTGCGCCTCGGCCAGACTGATGGCCGATACCGGCTGCACCAGCAACGTGGCAAAACGTGGCGCATCGTCCACCCCATCCGTGGCCACGACCGAATAGTAGTAGGTTGTGGGTTCCAGGCGCAGGCGGTCCACAAAGCCGGTCCGGTTGCCCGCACGGATCTCCCCCAACGGCATGCCAAGATCCGCACTCCCGGTGGGAAAATGGTCATTGCGATAGATCAAATAGCCAGAACTCCCCGGCACAGGCAACCAGGTCAGGCGAACCTCCTGAATGGTGGCCTTGCCAGCCAGGGAAAAATGTTGCGCTGCGGCCAGATCCTCGGCACGACTCGCTGACCCGGTCGGATGGTCCGGCCACAGCGGAGGGGACCAAGGTTGCAAAGGAGGCACCACCAGAGCCGGTTCGGACCACCCCGGAGGACGGGAGATACGATCCAGATCCTGAAAGTCCGCATCCATGGACCAAAGCCATGGACCCGCCACGGTTGTCAGCAGAAGAAAAAGAATCAACCACAGGGAGAAGATCGCCTGACGATTGCCCCGCAGATGGAACCAGACATCCTCCCAAAAAGAACGGGACGGACGCAACGGGCCGGCAACCCCTCCCCGGAAACGCTCCGGTTGAAAATCAGCCGCCTGGGGTATGAACGATGGCCGGAGATGCATGGCGTCAGCCCGTCAACCGCATGCGCGGATCGACCCAGGCATAGAGAACATCCACCATCATGACCATGGCCACCAGAAAAGCCCCATAAAAAACCGTTGTTCCCATGATGACTGTATAATCCAACTGCTGCACCGCCTGCACAAAATAACGTCCCAGGCCAGGGATGGCAAAGACCAGTTCGACAACAAAACCGCCCGTGGTGATGGTCGCCACAGCCGGCCCCAAAACAGTGATCACAGGCAGGATGGCGTTGCGCAGGTGGTGCCGCACAAAAATCCGTCTTTCGCTCAAACCTTTGGCCCGTGCCGTGCGCAAATAATCGGCTCCCTGGATCTCCAGCATGGAAGCGCGCAACAGACGGGTCAGATAGGCCATGGTCCCCATCCCCAAGACCAGGGCAGGAACAACGACATGTTGCGGCGTTCCCCAACCCGCCACAGGAAAAACGGTCACACCGAACGCCTGGTTGATGTGGATCAGCGCCAGCTGGCCCAGGGCCGCAAAGACAAAGCTCGGTACCGAAATACCCAGGATCACCAAAAACATGATGATCAAATCGGGCAGTCGGTTGTGAAAACGCGCCGTCAGCGACCCCCAAAGAACACCGCCAGCCACAGCCAGCAACAGGGCCACCACACCCAGGGTGGCGGAGATGGGAAAATGCTCCCGGATGATATCGTTGACACGCCGATTCTTCTGGGTGTAGGAGATACCAAAATCGCCACGCAGCATGTTGCCCAGATAGATGAGGTATTGGCGAAAAACCGGCTGATTGAGGCCATACTGCCGTTCCAGATTGGCACGTATGGCAGGGGAAATGGCCCTGTCATGCAACAGGGGATCCCCAGGCACGGCATGCATGGCCACAAACGTAGCTGTCGCGATAAACCAGACAGTGACCAGACCCGCAAAAAATTTCCGCCCCACGTAACGCAGCATGAAACAGCCTGGATCCAACACCTTGCATCGTTAGAAAAATCGGCGCTCTCGCAAAAAAAGCTCCGGCGCGAAGAGATTTTATGTGACCACTCAGCCCCCTTGCAAGAAAAGCGCAGTGACATCTCTTGTCAACATAGCGCCTCCCATCGATCACGGCAACGCCCAAGAGAAATCGGATCCCAAAGGCCTGGTTTCGCTGAAGGCGCCATTGCCCCCTGCCGGAGCCGGGTTGGAAACGGCTACGGAGTGGCTGCGGTTTGCAGCAAGGATCATCAGACCAGGGATATCGGGACGGCGCGAAAGCGGCAGTTTGATCGTCTCCTGGAGATGATAGTGCCGAAACAGCCACGTCCATACCGTGCCTGCATAGTCGCGGAGAGAGGAAAATCCATACTCCGGCATGGGCCGAAAAAGCAGGAGGATGAAGTCGGGATGGGCCTTTTCCAGGATGCCAATAACCTCATCCTGGGAATACACAGTCAAATCCGGGGGCAGCAGTTTGATCAAACGGGACGGATTCGTTACCTGGTGAAGAAAATTGAACATGACGCCCTCGGGCAGGACAACGAAGGTCTGCCAGGGTTTCAAGCTCTCCCGGACCCACCTGTCCACCTCGCCGTGAAGGTACCAGTAGGGCTGTTTTGCATGGGCCATAAACTGATTGCAGCCCGTACCGATACTTTTTGTCATATCGCGGGTTCTGTGGTGGTTCAACCCTGCCATCATGCACAGGACCAGGGAGAGAAAAATCACGGCGAAACGACCGAGCCAAATCGGTTCATGACCTGACTTTGGTTTCAAGCGACTCCAATCGCCAACGAGGAAGGCGGCCAGGAACACAACGCAGGGCGTGGACAGGATGATACCAAAGCTGTAGATCCCGGGATTGAGCAGGACACGCCCCTCCAAAGTCAGGGCGAAGGCGCCCCATGCCAGCATCATCAGGCTCCGCATGTCGAACCGGCTCCCCTTGCAAACCGGGAACCCCCTGACCAGGTACCAGAAGAGAACCCCCAACGCCAGCAAGGATCCCCCCCGGAACCCCCCATCGAAGAGATACGCATCCAGGTCCGTCCAGATCGCGGCCAGCACGGCCAAAAAAACCGCCATGACGGGTTGCGTCCGGCTGAGTCCGCTCCCTGGGGGGTAGAGCGGGTGGAGAAGTTTCCGGGACACAGCCATGATCAGGCCAAGAACCGCAGCCGAAAGCGCCATGAAAGCGATATGGCGCAAGGGGGCGTCGGTTCCCATCGATTTTTCCTGGAAGTAGGTGCCCACGTAGTGGTGGCCGTACAGATGGCTCCAGGAACCCGAAATGACCTTGAGGTTGATGACAAGGGATTGATCCGGGTAGAGAAACTTGAACAGAAGCAAAAACGAGAACGCCGGCGCCAGGGCGAGCCCCAGCGCCCCGGGCAGAAGGGGAATGATGCGCGGAAAACCCGGAGACGGCCTGACCATCAGAAGGGTGACCACCAGCAAAAAAGCAACCATCACAGCAAGAAAAGGCTCTGGCTTGGTGAGAAAAACCATGCCGACCAGCAGCGCCGCAAGATAAAAGAAAAGGGATTTTCGGGTCGTCGTGAAGAGGGAGAGGGACAACAGACAAGAGATGGCCAGGATGAATCCATGGGTCAGCGCATTGGCATAGGGGGCCACGAAATTGAAGAGGGAAGAGTCCGACAAGGAAAACACGGGAATCAGGATGAACGACAATGCGGCGAACAATCCCGCCAATACCCCCTGGCAGCGCAGGAAATACCAGTAGATGGCCATACTGCCCCATGCCGCCCAGACCAGGTTGGACCACAGCAGGGTCTGCACACAGGCGCCGAACAGGTGGTACATCAGGGCGTTGTAATAAGTCGAGAAGGGACCATGGTCCACATGGATATCCGTCAGCGGTCGCTTTCCGTCCAATACCGCCCAGGGAAGGTAGAGTTCGCGACCGAAATCAATGACGGGATTGACCCACATGAGCCAGCTGTCCCAGGCCATGACCAGAAAGAGCGTGGCTATCAGGGCAGGAGCCAGGATATGCACGAAATGCCCTGCCGGGTTCCCCGGAAAAAAACCTGATCGGGGTTCAAAGTTTGATGACATCATTTCGTGGCACGCCTGCATCGACATGCGGCGGACACATTCCCGTCAGTGTACCGCATGTCATGTGATCGTCATTCGGGGACATTTTTTCCGGGTCTTATCGTCAGCCCTGCCTGGCTCACTCCCGCATTGTGCAACCCGCCGGTCGCGCCATGTCGAAAAGGACGGATGTTTCGGTGAATGACGATTGGATTCGGGCGATGGAGACACACCTGCCTCAGGAGCAGAGTATCAGAAACAAAACACAAAGATCATCCGGAAAAAGAAACTATCAGGGAAATCGCAATTGTAAAGAACGTGCCGCCGATCCCTGTTTTCACACCTGCAGTGCGTCCGCATTCTGGAAAGCGATCATGGCATCGGGTGTGTCCATGTCAAATGCGACTGCCCTGAACGGAAGTTATACAGACTTGACTTGCTGAGAGTCCGCCCGCATCATGTCTGGATGGGGGATTTGGCGTCTCCGGCAACGTGGCTGGTTTCGGATCGCCCTCGCTTCGAGGAACATGCGCGAACGTTACCGTCATACCGCCTGGCTCCATCTCAAGAGAGGCGATGTCGGCTGGTTGGTTCGTCAGGCCGTGAAGGGGCTGGCGATCCCCCTGTCGCGGCGTCTTGGACGACCTCTGTGTGGACCGGTGGTCGCTGTTGTTTCCCCTTCCTTTCGCTGCAACCTGCGCTGCTTCATGTGTGGCATTCGTCGCCCCGAAACTGCGGTGGAAAAGGGAACCGGAGATCTGGCTGCCTGGACCGATGTTTTACGCCAACTCAACCGTCTTGGCGTCAGCGGCATCGCCTTCAGCGGTGGTGAACCTCTGTTGTTGCCCTGGATCCTTGATCTTTGTTCCGTGGCCCGCGACTTGTCGTTGCCGTTTCACCTCAATACCAATGGTCTGCCGATGACCGAAAAGATCGCGGATGCGCTTTTGCGCATCGGTCCGACCTCGGTGGCCGTATCCCTTGACAGCTCCGACCCGGAGATCAATGACCGGTTGCGTGGTCCAGGCGCTTTTCAAGGAGCTTGCCAGGCGCTGAAATGGCTGGTGGCCGCCCGGCGCCGCACCGGTGCCGAAAGTCGTATCTCCCTGGCCTCTGTCATCAGCCGCCCATCCCTGCCGACACTTTCGGAGACTTTTGACTTGGCACGGAAACTTGGCGCCGATACCGTTTCCCTGGTGCCGGTGCGCCCGACCTTTGGTTTCACAACCCCATCCGGGAAGAAGGACGACACCAGGGAGGGGAGGACGGGTTGGACGGAGGAAGAGGCACGCACTGCCATGAAAATACTCCGAACCCGGGAAGCAGCCGGTCAGGCCGACATTTCCGCCGGATTGATCGACACTTTGCCGGATTTTTTTGCTGACCGTCCCTTTCCCGGTCCCTGTTTTGCCGGCTATGCAAGCCTGGTCATCGGACCGGAGGGGCAGGTTCATCCCTGCCTTCCTTTCATGGAGAAGGGCATCTCCAGCGGATCGGTGTTTGACCAGGGCGTGATCGAAATCTGGAAATCGTCGGCTTATGCGGCTTTGCGCGGGCAGACCACCACCTGTCGAGCCTGCTTTGTTCCCTCCCATCAGGAACTCAATCTGACACTGGGTCGCTGGTCCTCCGGCGCAGGATTTTCCGCCGATCCGCCCGTTCCCTGAAAGGGCGGAGGTAATCGATCAGACACCCCATGTCAGTAACCATTCAGCACCCGGCAACGAATCGGGATCCAGGGGACTGGCTCCCTGGCTTAGTCCAGGGCAGCGCCCTGGTGGGGTTCGGGGCGAAGCCCTGACAAAGGCTTTCCTGTCCTGGCTTTTCTTGAAGGGGTACTGAACAGTTACGGTCGGAGTTCTCCTCCGGCGCAACAGGAAAGATCTGCCATGATCTCTCACGCTGTAGCTCCATGGACAATGGCAGGAGGCCATGATGGCTGATCACAGTTTTCGATCCATATCCCCATGGACCGCATCATCTGCCCCCCCTTTTACCATCCTGGGTGGCGGCGCCGCCGGTCTCATGATTGCCTGGTCGCTTGTTCGCCGGGGAGAGCATTACCTGCTCCTGGAGAAAGACCGCATCCTGGGCGGAAATGCCATGACCTTTCAGCACGGCCCCTTTCGCTATGATTCCGGCGCCCATCGTTTCCACGACAAAAACCCGGAGGTGACCAAAGCATTACGGGCACTGATGCCTGGAAAGCTGAGCCGGATTCATATGCCCAGCCAGATTCTCGACCAGGGGCGACGTTTCGATTTTCCCCTGACCTCCCTCAATCTTGTTGGCAATCTCGGCGCAGTGGAGGGGTGGCGGGCCTTGCGTGACTGGCTGCAACGTCCTTCCCTGCCTGATTCCCGGTCAACCCCCAGTTTCCGATGCGAGGCGGAGGCGGCTTTTGGCACTTACATCGCCGAGAGGTTCCTTTGTCGATATTCCGAAAAACTTTGGGGGATCCCGGCCCATCTCTTGTCGTCGGCGGTGTCTGGTTCTCGAATCAAGGGCTTGACGGCCAGCGGCCTTGTCAGGGAGGCCCTGCTGGGAAAAAGGCGCCATGTGACCCACCTGGATGATGCTTTCCTCTATCCCCGTGATGGCATCGGTGATCTCGTCCATGCCCTGGTACGGGAGGTCGAACAGGCTTCCGCCGCTGGTCCCGTGCCGGGTTGGGGGCTGCGCCGAGCTGCACCGATCACCCGCCTGTTCCATCGGGAAGGACGGATCACCGCAGTTGAGATCGCCGGCAACCGGCAGCGGCAGCCGGTACGAGAGGTCATTTCGACTCTTCCGATCACCCACTTGGTCAAAATGCTTGATCCAGCACCGGAAGCAGCCACTCTCGCCGCTGCCGGCGCCCTGCGTTTTCGCCATGTGGTGCTACTGGCCCTATTTCTTGATGTCGACCAGGTCTCGAACCATGGCTCCCTTTATTTTCCCGATAAACAGATCCCTTTTACGCGCGCTTGTGAACCCAAAAACCGCTCCGTGGCCATGGCCCCGGTCGGCAGGAGTTCCCTGGTCCTGGAGATCCCCTGCCAACGACGTGATCCCTTGTGGACCACCTCCACCAAAGAGTTGACGGCAATGATGACCACTCATCTGGAAAAATTGCAGCTGATCAAGGCAAGCACCATCATGGGCGCCGCCAGCCACCGTATGGTCCAGGCCTACCCGATCCTGGACCTTGCAAGCATCCCGGCGCTGGCTACCCTGCGGCAATATCTGGGTGGTTTTGCCAACCTTCATCTCTTTGGCCGGAATGGCACCTTCACTTATCTCCATCTCCACGACCTCTTCCACCAGGCCGGGAAGCTTGCCGACCGACTTGCCGGCCAATCCGGGCCGATCGGAGCCGGCCTGGACCGATCTTTCTCCTGCATGGACGGTTGACACATGAACATGGAGACTCCTCGCCACCCTTGCAAGAAAAGCCTGGACATGAAAGCCTTTGTCAGGGCTTCGCCCCGAACCCCACCAGGACTCTGTCTCAGGCCCTGCCAGGGAGCCAGCCCCCTGGACCCCGATGCGTGGCCGGGTGCTGAACAGAACTCTACTCCACCCAGCATGCGGAAAAAACCCCTGCAAACACCCGCAGGAAAATCTCTTCGAGCGTTTCCCGATCCACCCGGTATCCCAACGCCGCCAGAGAGGTCACCGGTCGATCGGTAAACCCGCAAGGAATGATCCCGGCAAAGTGGCGCAGATCCGGTTCCCGATTGAGGGAGAGCCCATGCGAGGTCACCCGGCGCCGGATCCGCACGCCAAGGGCGCCGATCTTGGCCGTTCCCACCCAGATCCCCGGGCCAGCCGAATCCCGGACCGCCGTCACTCCCAAAACGGCCAGGGTCTGGATGACACACTCCTCCAGACGCCACACATGTTGCCGCACATCCCGGGCCTGCGCCCCAAGGTCAAACAATACGTAGGCCACCAGCTGCCCCGGACCATGATAGGTGACCCGACCGCCCCGGTCGGTCTCCACAACCGGAATGGACTCCCCCACCGGCGATGCATCAAGCACTTCCGTCCGCCGACCGGAACGTCCCATGGTATAGACTGGCATATGCTCGGTCAAAATCAGCGCATGGGGGGAGTGTCCGGCAAGAATCGCCTCCACAATCCGCCGTTGTTCGGCCAGGGAGTCGGCATAGGCCTGCCGCTCATGCCGGATCAGGCGAAACGCATTCATCGATCCGATTGCCGCGCTGCGGCCACTTGGGAGGAGGCGCCATAAAGCTGTGCTGCGGCCACTTGGGAGGAGGCGCCATAAAGCTGTCGTGCCTGATGCGACGAGCGCGCCAAAGGGTGGCTCGCAACCCCGGTAAAACCCAGAGCCAGGGCCCGTTCCCGCAGTTGTGCGAACCACTCGGGGGGACGGTAGGACAGCACCGGATGGTGCGCCAGGGAGGGGCGCAGGTATTGACCCACGGTCAACAAGGTCACGCCGGCCTGACGTAAATCGACCAGCAACGCCTCCACCTCGTCATCCTGCTCACCCAGCCCGACCATGAACCCGGATTTGATCGCCAAACCGGGAGCGAGATCCCCCGCCCGCCGCAAAACCCCCAGCGAATAGTCGTAGCCAGAGACTGGCCGCACCGTGGCATAGAGCCTCGGCACCGTCTCGATATTGTGGTTGAAAATGGTCGGTCCGGCTGCCACCACCTGCTCCAGGGCGCCTGGTTTGTCACGAAAATCCGGGGTCAACACCTCCACCACCGGCTGGATATCCAGGGTGTGCAATTGCGCGATACAGGCGGCAAACTGGCCCGCTCCCCCATCCGGCAGATCATCCCGATCAACCGATGTGATCACCACATGGGCAAGCCGCATCTCCCGAACAGCCGTTGCCAGCCGCACGGGCTCATCTGGATCCAGAGGTCCAGGCCGGGCTGTGGTCACGGCGCAAAAGGCGCAACGACGGGTGCAGAGATTGCCCAAAATCATGAATGTGGCCGTTCCGGCATGCCAGCACTCTCCCATGTTCGGACAGGAAGCCGATTCACAGACCGTATGCAACCGGTGCCGGCGCACCACTTCCTGCACCGAACGAAATCCCTCCGAAGTCGGCGCCCGAACCTTGAGCCAGTGGGGTTTGCCGGCCAGAGAACCAACCCCCTGGGAAGGCCCGGTGCGCTGTCCGATAGCCATATCTCAGGACTCCACACCCATTTTTTGAAAAAATTTGTGGCGAATCTTGTTGCTGAAAGCCTCCCATTTGACATCGGCCAAGGCGGGGTCATCATGACCGGAAAGAAACCCCAGGGGAATTTCAAACCCTCCAGCATTGCTCTTGCCGCCACCATAATAGTGCCCTTCCTCGTCCTGTCCCAAAGCCTCTTTCAGAAAGGCATCCGGGGCAAGAGTTTGCTTGTTGGTGCGCAACGAACCCTGGATCACCTCCCGCCCCTCCGGGTAGGTGATGACGCCGTAGACGATCGCCGTATGGACCGTCTCTTCGGTGATCAAAAAATCGGCGGCCTGGGGAATGGCATCCCGATCATCGGAACGCAGGTAACCTATGCCGGAAATACAAAAATTTTCCCGCATGACGCGATGGGCCAAGGCGATGCGAATCACCTCCATGACCTTGTGGTTTCTCTTTTGGTGCATGATTTCAAACAACAGAGACTGGTCCACCAGGGGTTGGAGAAACATGGCCGCATGAAAATCCAACGGTTTGGCATACACCAGGGCATGCGTGTCGGAGATGATGCCATGCATCAAGGCCGTAGCCAGACGCCGATGATCCGAACGTGAGTTTTTCAACTCCAGCAGGCCACACTGAAGATAGCTGGTGAAAATCGACGCGCTTGCCCCCACCATACGCAGATCCAAAAATTGCGGGTGCAACCGCTCCTGATCCACATGGTGATCCACCACCATCAGCACCGGCACCCCGGCGCGTTCCAAAAATTCCGTCATGTGGGACGTGGTCCCCTGATTATCAAAAAACACGGCCCCTTGATAGCGGCCCCGAGGAATCTCCGCCTCCTTCCACTGGGTCAGGGAAATGTCCAACAAGTTGATGAGAGCCAAATTTTCCTGATGACTGATGCGGCCTGCATAAAGCAGTTCCACCTCGATGCCAAAATTTTCCGACAACAATTTGTACCCAAAAGCGCTGGAGATGGCATCAGGATCCGGAAAATCCTGCAATATCACGGCATGTCGCTCCCCATTGCGCCCCTGCAACAACCGCCGCAATTCGGCTGCTTTCTCCTCGCCGACATCGCCGGCGGGTGAACACGGTGGTGGAGACTCCTCCCCGGCATTTTTCTGGGTCATATCCACCCCCTGGCCAGGGTGCAGCACCCTGGACTGCTTGTTTTATCCCATGCAACGAACCCGGTACAAACGGCCCACAGTATCCGAGGGCACACGCCCGTGGATTGTCCCGGCAAACCACCACCTTTGTCCAGAGATCATGCAGGGCAATCGCATTTGACATGGGCATACCCAAGGCCACGATCCACTTTTGATATGAAAGCCTTTGTCAGGGCTTTGCCCCGGCCCCCTCCTGGACACTGTGCAAGGCCCTGTCAGGGTGCCAGCCCCCTGGACCCCGGTGCGTGACCGGGTGGTGAATGGATGCGCACGGATTTCCCTTTCCATTGCCCCGGGATCTGCGGCATCCTGCGCAGGCGGCAGGGTCGTTTTGGATCAGGCAACGTAACTATTCAGCACCCTTTCAAAAAAAGCCTGGATATGAAAGCCTTTGTCAGGGCTTCGCCCCGAACCCCACCAGGACTCTGTCCTGGACCTGCCAGAGAGCCAGCCCCCTGGACCCCGATTCGTGGTCGGGTGCTGAATAGTTACCAGGCAACAATATCTTCTGGTCCGCCGGACCCATAACGGTGGAAAAATCGGCAGGTTCAATGTATCGGGAGATCTGGCATGGCGGAACTGACTGCGCGCGTCAAGTTGATCGAAGGCATTCAAATGTTGGGGGAGTCCGGTTCCGGCCACACGGTGGTCATGGATGGGGCCGAAAGCGTCGGTGGACGCGATATGGGAGTCCGTCCCATGGAGCTCTTTCTGATCGGAATGGGCGGATGCACCTCCATCGATGTCCTGCAAATCTTGCGCAAGGGGCGCCACACGGTCGAGGATCTGGAGCTCTCCATCCGAGGCGAACGAGCCGAGGATGATCCCAAGGTTTTCCTTAAAATCAAGGTCCACTACAAGATCACAGGTCGCGACATCCCTGTCCAGGCCCTGGAACGGGCTATTCGGCTCTCGGAAGAAAAATATTGTTCGGCATCCATCATGCTCGGCAAAACCGCCGTCATCGAATCCAGTTACGAGGTGATCGACCCTCACGCTGCGGCAACATCCTGACACCCCTTCCCCTCCTGGCCTTTTGCTCCAAGGTTCAAGCCATGTTTCGATTTTGCTCCATGTCCCTCTGGGCGCTTCTGATCGCCTGGCTCGTGGCCATCCCCCCGTCGGCGCAGGCTGAAACGGGAGCGACCGGCGAAAAGGCAGTCCCGATCGCGCCCCCGGCAGCCAACACCTCATCCTTGCCACGCTTTGCGGATCTGGTGCCCGGGCAACACTATATCCGCATCCAGAATCCCTCCCCCATCCCGGGCAACAAGCCCCAAATATCGGAGGTCTTCAATTTTAAATGCCCGCATTGTTTCCATCTGCATGCCGTGTTCGAGGTTTGGGCGGAAAAAAATCGGGGGCGTTTTGACATCCACTCCCTCCCCATGGCCTTCGAACCTCAATCGGATCGGCCAGTTCGAGCCTATTTTACCGCCCTCTTCATGGGCAAGGGCAAAGAGATGAAAAATCTCCTGTTCAAAGCCAACTTCGTTGACAGCCTGGACATTGAAAACCAGGATGTCATCGCCTTTCTGGCCGAAGAGATCGGTTTGAAAGTCGACCCCTTCAAGGAGCAGATGAGCAGTTTCGGCGTCGTGGCCAAAGTGTCCCAGGCCAAAGCCCAGGCCCACGCTTTCGGCATCACGGGAACGCCCTCGGTCGTGGTGAATGGACGCTATCTGGTCCACGGCTCACACACCGGTGGTGACTGGAACCGGCTGCTGGCCATCGTGGAAACATTGTCTGAACATTGAGTTCTCGGAAAAGGGGTTTCCGGCGTCTGGCAGGTCCGCGAGGATTCGAAGTCCGTCGGGAACCGCTCCTTTTCGTGTCCGGTTCGATTGCAAACAACGACATGAGACCGCGCATCCACCTTGAGACAAGCATCATCAGCTACCTGGCCGCCTTACCAAGCCGGGATTTGATCGTTGCCGCCCACCAGCAAATCACCCACGATTTTTATTTTCTTCTCCATCTTCTTCCCTAAATTCTTCCCCTGTCAATCTCAAAAAACTGGATCATTGAGTGAATAGTTGCAAAATTTTGGTTCCGGTCAGGAGCGTTCCCGACCCGGTCCATCCGGTTCGCCTGGATCCGGAAACCGGCGCACTGGATCTCGTCGGCGTTCGCACCTGTCTCAATCCGTTTGACGAGATAGCCCTGGAAGAGTCCGTTCGTTGGCGGGAGCGCAACCTGGTCAGTGAGGTTCTGGCCGTCAGCGTCGGTCCCGCCGCCTGGAGCGAGGGGCTGCGCACAGCCCTGGCCCTGGGCGCAGATCGGGCCATTCTGGTCGAAACACCACAAACCCTGCAACCACTGGAGGTGGCCCGCTGCCTCCAAAAAGTGGTCGAACAGGAACAACCCGGGATCGTCCTGGCCGGCAAACAATCCGTGGATGGCGACCACGCCCAGACTGGCCCCATGCTGGCTGGGCTGCTGGGATGGAACCAGGCCACCTGCGTGGCCGCGCTGGAACGGGTGACCACCGAAGAGATTCAGGTGGTGCGAGAAGCGGATGGCGGTCGGCAGCGGCTGCTCCTGCCCTTGCCTGCCGTCATCACCGTCGAGTTGCGCCTCAACCAGCCCCGCTACGCCAGCCTGCCCGCCATCATGCGGGCGCGCAACAAGCCCCTTTTACATCTGCCCATCGATGCATGGGGCATCGTCCCGGCCCCGCGGATCGAGTTGCTCGCGCTTGCCGAACCCTCCCCACGTCCACCGGGTCGGCGCGTCACCAGCACAGTTGCGTTGGTCCAGCATTTGCGCGAGGCCGGATTGTGGCGATAAAACCTTTCGTCATCGCAGAACTCGACCAGCAGGGGGCATTGACCCGAGCAACCCGCCACGTTCTCACCGCAGCCACTTCGCTGGGGACACCCACCATCCTGGTGGCTGGCGCGGATTGTATCCCAGCCGCCCGGCAGGCAGCCTCCCTGGCAGGAAGCCACAAAGTCCTGCTCGCCGATCACCCCACACTCGCCTTCCAGATGCCGGAAAACCTTGCCGATCTGATCCTCGCCCTGGTCGCGGATCATACCCATCTGCTCATAGCCGCCAACACGTTTGGGCACAGTTTGCTTCCCCGCGTGGCTGCCCTGCTGGGGGTTCCCATGGTCAGCAACGTCGTCGAAATTCTGGACCAGGATGTTTTCGTACATGTCATCCATGCCGGAAACATCCGCGCCACCGTGCGCCCGCATGGCCAACCCATCCTCCTGAGCATCCGCACAAGCGCCTTCCCGGCGGCCCCGATGCAACAAGGGTCAGCACCGCAACAAGTCGTTCCCGTCTCTCCCGGTCGCCGCCTCACCCGCCATGTGGCGTTCGAACCCTCACCCCACACACAGCGGGATCTGCTGTCGGCCCGAGTGGTGGTCGCTGGCGGGCATGGCCTGGCCGCCGGAGGCAGCTTTGCCCCCGTTGAGGAGTTGGCCCACCATCTGGATGCTGCCATCGGCGCCACCCGCGCCGCTGTTGACGCCGGATTGGCACCCAACGACTGGCAGGTGGGCCAGACCGGCAAAATCATCGCCCCGGATCTCTACCTCGCCTTGGGCATCTCCGGCGCCATCCAACATTTGGCAGGCATCAAAGACGCCAAAACCATCGTAGCCATCAACAACGACCCCAACGCCCCCATATTCTCCGTCGCCGACTACGGATTGACAGCCGATCTGTATGAGGCCATACCAGAGTTGATACAAACTCTTGGAGCGAAGAGTTGAGGGGCTGTTGAGAAGCTGGGGTCATAAATTTTGGGCAATCACCCTGGAACCCTCCTGCGCCACGCGAAAAGGGAGGGTGCGACAGGACAAACGTGCGGCAATCTCCGGGTGGTTGTCCGCCTGGAGCAGCACGAACCCTCCAGCCCCTGCCCCCAACAGCTTGCCGCCGGTCGCACCGAGCCGTAGCGCCTCGGCCATGAAAGCCTCCACCCGCGCATTGCTGATGCCAGCCGCCATCTCCTGCTTGTATCGCCAACCCTGAGTCAATATTTGGCCCAATCGATCCACTTGCCATAGATGAAAATGGTCCCGTAGTTGGTCAGCCAGGGCGGTAATCTTGTCCATGCAGGCCATCTTGTCCGGTTTGTGCAAGTTTTGGCGCTGCTCAGCCAGAATGGTTCCGGCTGCACGATCGTTGCCGATGTAGTAGAGACACAGTTTCTCTTCAAGGCTGCGCAGACCCTCCTGATCAAGGGATACCGGAGCCACGTGGACGGTCTCATCCCTGGCAAAACGGATATAGTTGACCCCACCAAAGGCGGATGCATACTGGTCCTGTTTGCCGATGGGTTCCTTGAGTCTGTCGATTTCAATCTGGCAGGCCTCCGCAGCCAACCGGTCAGGGGTCACCGCTTCTCCCTGAAAGGCGTAGAGTGCGTGCAACAAACCCACCGTGAATGCGCTGGAAGAACCAAGCCCGGTGCCAGCCGGAACATCCGAAAACGAGGCAATTTCGACACCGGCTCCCAACTTGACCTTGCGCAGCGCCTCCCGCACCAGAGGGTGACGAATTTCGTCAATACAATCGACATCTTCGGTCTTTGAATATTTGATGCGGATCTTGTCATGAAAATAGGGGTGAACGACGATATACATGTAACTCTGGATGGTGGCACTGACCACGGCGCCGTAAGGGCGTGCGGCATAGTAGTCACGCATGTCGCTGCCGCCACCGGCAAAGCTGACCCGCAGCGGGGTTCGGGTAATGATCATGCCCGGTACGCTCCTGAAAAACGATTGAAAAACTGGGATGGAGGTCCAGGAGGAAGGGCTGCGCCCTTCCTCCTGGTGGGGTTCGGGGCGAAGCCCTGACAGAATTTTTCATGTCAAAGCCCTTCTTGAAGGGGTGCTGAATAGCGATGCTTGCTGCGTCGTGGGTGACAATGACGATGCCCCTGTGCTACCGTCGCCCCAGGATAAAGAGTCATGGCAATGGGATACAGGCCTTTCGGGAATGGCAAAATCTTGGCAACAGGCACTTGACCAACGCTGGGAGCAGCACTGGCAGGCGACAGGACACAACCCCGGCATCTCCCGTCTGGGCAAGCACATGTTTCGCGCCAAGGAGGCAGGGTTGCGTCATGTCCTGAAAAATCTTGACGCAAAAGCCACGCAACTTTTGGAAGTCGGGTGCGGGCCTGGACACATTCTGGCCATGTACCAACGCATGGGCTTCAACTGCCTGGGAATCGACATCTCCCCTACAGCAGTGGCCATCTGCCAGGAACGCGGACTCAACGCCATCGAAAAAAACGTCATGGAGGAGTCCAACCTCTACGACCTGGTGACGAGCGATGGCATGCTGGAACACTTTCTCCACTTTGAACCCATGGCCGCGCAAATGATGGCATTGAGCCGTCGTTTCGTGCTTTTGATCCAGCCCAACCATGGCTCCTTCTGGGGCAGGGTTCTGCCCTGTCTGGCGGAGCTCATCAAGGGGGAAGAGAACATGCTGGAATACAACTATCGCATCGCCGACTTTGTCGATGTTTTCCATCACCACGGTTTTACTGTCGTGGCAAACAGACCTGTCTTTGGTGATGTTTTCCGCATTTTGCTGTTTCAGCGTCACGCCAGCCTCCCCACTCCTTGAGCGACCCGGGAAAGCCGTTTCATTGGTGAACATTCTTTTTTTGAATCCGCCATTTTTACCGGGTTTTTCCCGGGCGTCCCGCAGCCCCGCCGTCACCAAGGGGGGAACGCTTTACTTTCCCATCTGGTTGGCCTACGCCACCGGAGCCGCAGAGCAGGCCGGACATGCCGTCCGGTTGATCGATTGCGCCGCATCCGCATACTCATTACAAGATCTGTTTTCCGTCCTGGGTTCGTGGCAACCGGAGCTGGTGGTGATCGATACCAGCACGCCCAGTATACTCCACGATGTCCAGGTGGTGGAGAAGATCAAGGCGCGTTTCCCGAAAACCTTTACCCTGCTGGTCGGTTCGCACCCGTCAGCTTTACCCCGGGAGAGTATTGCCCTGAGCGCCGCCGTCGATGGCGCCGCCCTGGGCGAGTATGACGCCACCGTGCCCGATCTGGCGGATGCCCTGGAAAAGGGGCGGGAGTTGCAGGAGGTGCCCGGCCTGGCCTACCGCCAGGGTGAGACGATCTTCCGCAATGCCCGACGTCCCTTGCTTGAAGCGTTGGACCCCTTGCCGTTTGTGAGCGAGGTCTACGCGAAACATTTGCGCGTCGCAGACTATTTTTTTGCCGCCGCCAACTATCCGCTGGTGCAGATCATGACGGGACGTGGCTGCCCGCATCGTTGTTTTTTTTGCGTTTATCCACAAGTCTTTCACTCCCGGCGCTATCGGGTCCGTTCCGCCGGGAACGTCGTGGATGAATTGGCCTTCATCCAACGAAACCTTCCCGATGTGCGGGAGGTCGGTTTTGAAGATGACTGCTTCACCGCCAGTCCCAACCATGTCCGGCAGATTTGTCAGGAGATCCTGGCGCGGGGCATGCGGATCAAGTGGTATTGCAATGTCCGTGGCGATGTCCACCCCGACCTGTTGCGCCTCATGAAGCAGGCCGGCTGTCGCCTGGTTACCGTCGGATTTGAAAGCGGCCACCAAAAAATTCTGGACGGCATGGGCAAACACGCCAAACTGGAAAAGTATGAAAAATTTGTCCGTGATGCCAAAAACGCCGGTCTGATGGTCCATGGCTGCATGATGGTCGGCAACCCCGGCGACACCCGGGAGACGGTCGCCATCAGTTATGCATTCGCCACCCGCGCCAATTGCGACAGCATGCAGTTCTACCCGCTCTTCGTCTATCCCGGCACGGAGGCCTACGATTGGGCCCTGACCAACAACTACCTCAAGACCACTGATTTCACCCAATGGTTGACCCCGGATGGGAATCACAACTGCATCCTGGATACGCCGACCCTCTCCGCCCGGGAGATCGTCGAACTTTGTGACCACTATCTCAAAAAATACCACCTGCGCCCCCGCTATATTCTCATGAAATTGTGGCAAGCCCTGTGCCATCCAACCGAAGGGTATCGTACCCTGCTTTCGGCAAAGACTTTCTTTCTGCATCTCCTCCGCCACCGCTCCGGGAGCGCTGCCGATGATTGACGTTTCCGTGGTGGTGATCTGCATGAATGAAGTCGGCCATATGCGCCGCTGTCTGGAGACCCTGGTGGCCCAGGGTTATCCGGCAGCGCACTTTGAGGTGCTCGTGGTCGATGGGGGATCCCAGGATGGCACGACCGCAATTCTGGACACCTTTTCCCGGCAACAGGCACATGTTCGCTGGATCACGGAGCCGCGCCGGGGCGCAGCCGTGGCGCGCAACACCGGCCTGCTGTCAGCACGGTTCCGGCATGTCGCCTTCATCGACGCCGATTGCGAGGCCTCCCCGGATTGGCTGGAACGCCTCGTCCATCACTTTCAGGATCAGCAAAGCCGGGATCCCACCGTCGTGGCGGTGGGCGGGGGCAATGTTCCCCTCCCCGACGCCCCTCCCTTCATCCAGGCCATCAGCATCGCCATGGACTCCTATGCCGGCAGCTTCAACAGCGTCCAGGGGCGTCGCATCCAGGAAGCCAGAGAGGTTTCCAGCCTCGCGACGCTCAACGTCCTGTATGACCGGGAGCCGCTCCTGAAGATAGGCGGCTTTGACGCGACCCTGGGCAGCGATGCCGAAGACGCCGACCTCAACTATCGGTTACGCCAGGCCGGTCATCGCCTGATCTACATCCCCGAGCTGCCGGTATTCCACAAACTGCGTGCCACCCCGGCGCTCTGGAGCCGGAACATGTTCCGCTATGGTCGAGGCCGGGCCCGCCTTCTCAAACGCCACCCCGCCATGTGGAGCCTGGCTTATCTGCTTCCCCTCCTCTTCCTGGCCGGCATGGCGACACTGCTTCTGTTTCCCTTCTCTCCGCTCTTTGGGCTGCCACTGCTCTATGTCCCCACGATTGCCATCTTGTCTGCTATCCTCTGTTGGCGGCACAGTCGTCTCGACCTGATGGCGCACGTATGCATCATCTTTGTCGTGCAACACTTTGGGTACGCGCTGGGGGAGGTGGTTGGTTTGTTGAGAAGGGAAAAAATCCGGGTATCCCTCCAGCATCACCCAAAAACCGACTGAAAGAGTGGTTTGTTATTTTTCTTGCAAAGGGGTATTCGTGCATCTAAGATCCGCACCCAGTAGGGTCCGGGTGGGTGCAAGGGTACGGGTATCCACACCAGAATCCCAGTCAGCGTACCCACAAAGCCAGGATCCAAACGGACTGCGCTGCGGAATGGGTCACTGTCGTGGTTGCGCGTATCGGTGCTGTCTTGCCGGGGCGCGTGTGTCCTCAAAGCCCGGTGTTATTAAATTTTTACAGGTGAATCAATGGGCAACATGGGTGAGTTCGATCCAAAAAAGAGTGTTCTGGACGCCATGAGTCTTGATGTCGAAAAGGTGTTCAAGGATCCTGCGGATCGTGTTCGTGTCATGGACATGCTGCAACAGGCCAAGGAACAAACCGCGAGACGGCAGATTGTTAAAATTCGGGAAGAGGATCCCCTGAAAAAATTTCTGACGCTGTGGAGGATTCGCTTCCGCTACGGCATCCATTGGTCCAAGCCGTTTTATCCCTTTCGCCTGGCACGGAACGTTTTGCTGGGAAAGACGTATCATTTCCTGAAATTAAAAAAATATGTCCTGAGAGGCATTGAGTTTGCCGGAACCTACCGTTGCAATTTTCGCTGCCACCACTGTCTCTGTATTCGACTGGATGAGAGCAGCAAACGCCGTGAGATGGAACCAGAGGATTACAAAAGAGTCGTCAAGGAGGCGATGAAGCTGGGCGCCACCACCTTCGGCCTTGAAGGGGGTGAGCCCTTTGTCTCCCAGTTCTGGGCCGAAATCATTGCAGCCTGCCAATCCAAGTACAACCATATCGTCATTTCGACCAACGGATTTCTCTTCGATGAGGAGAAAGCCAAGATATGTGCTAACCTTGGTGTCGATACGATCAATTTCAGCCTGGACAGCGGTGTCGCTGAGATACACGATCTTTTTCGGGTGCGCTATGGCAGCTTCAACAAGGTGATGGAAGGCATTGCCTTGTGCCGGAAATATGGCATCAAGGTGATCATCAACTCAGTGGTCCATAAGGAAAACATCTATACCGAGCACTACCGCACGTTGCTGGAATTTTGTGAACGGGAGAAACTGCTCATCAACACACTGTTTGCGAAGGGTGTCGGCAACTTCAAAGACAAAGACGTGATGATGAATGACGAGGATATCAAGAACTACCACGAGTTGATCCGTCCTTACAACTGGGTACAAAGACACCTTAATTACAATTACGGCAAGCAGTTCGGCTGTCCCGGCACCAAAGAGATGATCAATATGACCCCTTACGGGGATGTATTGAACTGCGCCAACATGCACATTTATATGGGCAGTGTCATGGAGGAGCCTTTGGAGGTCATCCGGAAAAGGGCATTGGACCATACGCCGTTCGGCGCCTATCACGCTTGTTTCCTGGCTGATGACAGACACTTCATGAATGTCTATTACAACCTCCTGAAACAAAAGCCACACTTTACCATTCAGGAATTTCGGGAAGACCTGACAAAATACGAAAAGGAGACCGGCAAGGTCGTCTATCCGGAGTTGAGTAAGGACTACCCCTCATAACATGTCTCATATGTTGTGGTGCATCCGAGTCAAGTCGATGGGATAACATCGCGGGGAAACAGGTTCAATGGTGTGTCCTGCCGAAGATGTGGCGATTGATCAGTATCTGGTGGTCATTCCAGCCTTCAACGAGGAGCATTCCATTGCCAGCGTGATCCGTCCGATGGTGGAGCGGGGGTTTGGCGTCCTCGTCATCGACGATGGATCTCATGATCAAACTGCGTTGTGTTCGGAAGTTGCCGGAGCCTCGGTTGTTCGCCACTGCGTCAACCTTGGCTACGGCAGTGCTTTGTTGACTGGATACAAGTACGCGGTCGCAAACAGTTACGCGGGAGTCTTGCAACTGGATGGTGATGGGCAGCATGACCCGGTGCGAGCCATCGATCTGTTGCTGCCCCTACAGAATGGCGAAGCGGATGTCATCCTTGGCAGCCGCTTCCTGGATGCCGAAAGTTACCAGGTACCCAGGTTTCGTCGCATGGGTCAGGAGTTTTACCGTTTTGTCATCCGGTTTTTGACGGGCATGCATATCACGGACCCCACCACAGGATGCCAGGCTTTATCGGGGTCCGTTCTGCATTTTTTGTGTCGGCATCCCTTCCCTGATGATTTTCCCGATGCTAACATTCTCCTCATCTTGCACCGAAAACGGTTTCGCATCATTGAGAAGCCCTTGCGCATGTTTGCAAGTCAAGGCAAATCCATGCACCAGGGAGTTCTGAAGCCTGTTTATTATCTCGTCAAGATGACCATTTCTATTTTTCTCGCCATGACCATGAAGTTGCATTAAGGTAAGGATGTGACCCCAAGACAGGTTTTTCTCATCATTGTATTGGGTTTATTGTTCCTTGGCATGGTGTTGATTTTGATTCAGCGCCACATGTTTCGTGAAAAGTATGCCATCCTTTGGCTGGGAAGCAGCATTTTATTTATTTTAACTCCTCTTTTTTATGATTATTTTATTGAAATCGGGATCTTTTTTGGCATCATGAACCCTGCCTCATTCTTTTTCTTTTTTGCAATTGTTGAGATTTTTTTGCTGTGCATTCAATTTACAGTGGCATTAACAGTATCGTTTAATCAGCGCAAGATAACGATTCAAAATCTGGCGCTTCTTGAACAGCGGGTAAGGGATCTGGAAAGCAGGGTTGGCTTGCAAGGCAAGTAGTTACGTTGTAACATGGCGGGATTTAAGGCTTTTTCTGTTGGATTATCAACATGCATCACTCAATGAATGGAGTTCGTGGTTGGGCATCATTGGTTGTATTTGTATATCATAGCGTTCCATTGTTCTACCCAGTCATTTCAACCCAAAAACATGGTGTCGCAAAGGGGTATATCGACTTATTTTTAGCTAAATCGCCTTTGTACGTCCTAACCAATGGCACTTTTGCCGTATTTGTGTTTTTTGTGCTAAGTGGTTTTGTGTTAAGCGTTAAATTTTTTGAAGAAAAATCAAGAATCTACGTCGTATCGTCCATGCTAAGAAGGTATTTTAGACTTGCTATACCTGTGTTTGCCTCAAGCCTGATTATTGTTATCTGCATCCGTTTTAATTTGTTCCATGAAAATGAAATGGTAAAAATAGGCTTGTTAAAGACTGAGCAACAGAGATATATTTTTCAATTTTATTTCCATGATATTTTTCAAGAGTCTCTTATTCGTGTATTTACAGAGAGAAGCGCATTGCTAAACCTTGTCCTCTGGACTATGCAGTATGAACTGGTTGGTTCATATATTGTATTTTTATTTATCATCCTGTTCGGCACATCAAGACTTCGCTTTGCTATGTATTTTATTTTTTTGGCATTTGCCGGCAAAACAGGATATTATGTAATATACTACAAATGCTTTATTTTTGGAGTGGTTCTAGCAGATATTTACACTAACTTTCCAGCAATAAAAAGATTGAATAAAATATTTTCCCTAGAAATAATGTTCATTTTTACAGCATTATCAGGTCTCGCGTTAGGCTCAATGCCCATGTATATTGAAGAGCCGTCAGCATACCAAAAATCTTTGCAATACGTCATGCGTGGTGTTAATTTTGATGGGGTTTACGCTTTAGGGAGTTGTTTGGTTGTCCTTGGGGTTTTATTCTCCAAAAATCTAGAAAGAATATTCAGCTCAAAAGTGTCTTTGTTTCTAGGAAGGGTTTCGTTCAGCATTTACCTTTTACATATATCCATTATATTTACTTTTGGATACTACCTATTCAGCATATTGGAGGCGAACAAGGTTTTGCATGATTTTGCATTCGTCATTTATTTTGTACTAACAACGTTTTTCGCAATAACGGTATCGCACTATTTTGAAAAATTCATAGACAGGCCAATAAATGGGTTTTCCCAGAAAGTTGTCTGGAAAGTCATCGACGTTGCAATATCCGCAAGACACGCAACACAATCAAGGTGACTGCACAGCTTATTAAAAGGGCAACAATCATCGTTTCGTCCACCGTGAATTGGCGTTCCGCCCCAAACCCTGCAAGGTGGAAGGGCACAGCCCTTCCACCTGGATATCCATCCCGAACCATTCAAAACTCTCCAAGAAAGGATTTGACTACAAATTGGCCTTAAACCTAACAGATATATCAAGGATGTTTATGAAAAGCAGTCTCATTAACCTATCGTTTGTATTTTGCATGCTTGTGTTCTGCGTAGCCTTGTCGATGAGTCCGCGACCCTCCGATGATGTGGCCAGCAGTCGGGGATATTCAAATTTAAGGTGGGGACCATTTGTCGTCACAATGAACTGGGATGGTCTCGAAGCACTTCTGTGGGCAAACGAACCATCCAGGCTTTTATATAGCAGTAACAGAGCTGGCATTCAAAACAGGCCCATGCATATTATCCCATATTACATCGTCAAGCAGCCTCTCGACCTATTGCTTAAATTGTGGGATCCACAAATAAAATATAATAAACAAGGGTTTAACATTCAACAATCAAACCAAGAGAACGGTAAAAACCTTAACGCCCCATTGTGGATTTCTGGATTCCTCGCTTACCTATTTGGCGATTTTGTTTTTTTATATATCGCATTTATTTTATACTGGGATATTCTTGACAAAAACGGCATACTATCTAACCGCACCAATAAAATTTTGGCCTTTTTTATTGGACTCTTAATTATATTTAATCCAACTGTTTCTAAAATAATTTTCACCCCACACTGCTCACTCCTCAACGTTACTTTGCCAATATATTTTGCGTGGGTGTTCCATGAGTGCGCATACGGAGATATGTTGATAAAGAATAACATATTTTCCATATCTGTTTTATTTGGACTTCTTGTTCTGCTATACCCTTTAGCCATACTTTATATACCTATTACAATTACTGCATTCTTCTGGAGAGCAATTCTTGATAAAAATGCAAGCGAAAACAAAAAATATTTCTCAAAAATATTAATATCTTCTTTGATAACAATTTTCCCTGGTATTTTCTGGGTTGTTTTCTATTATCTCTATACTGGAAACAGTCTATGGATGGGAAATTACAACAACGACAGGTCAATTATTTGGATGTACTATGCCTGGCAATCAGGATGGATAAACTTGATTAATGAGCTGATGAGGAATATTTTGTCTATTTTTGTTGCATCACTTTCAAAAATGCCTGCACAAGGCATCATTTTGACAGCATCTCTCTTACATGGAGCGTTCAATAAACAAAATTTTAACAAAACCATGTCAAAATTGTTTGGTGTCGGCCTGACAGTAAGTGGGATCATCATGACATTTTACGTTATTGTTGGAAACAGAGGGTCAGGCCTTATGAGAAGTTACGCTCTTATTCCAAGTTTTCTTCCATTTCTGGCACATGCTGCATGCACAGCATTTGAAACATCTAGCAAATCTAATAAAATAATAATTTATACCGTAACACTGGCTGTTGTTGGAGTTGGAATATACACATCATATTTTATCGATTTTTTTGAACTTACAGACGGCTATCAATTCTATGATAAATTTCCGCCTGTGTATTAACAGATACTCAATAATAACCATCTGGCATTCGACACCAATCGTCGTTTTAGCCATAGTAAATTGGGACTCTGCCTAAAACCCCGTCAGAAGGAGGAGCACAGCCCTTCATCCTGGACATCAAGCCCTTTTTTTTAATAACTTTTTCGGGGGGAACGACCGAAACGATGATTAAGGAGCGGTACTCTGTCACCCAACAAATCAGTATCTTCATTTAGCATTGTTACAAAATTGGGTAAAAAATAATGAAAGCAATGTTTGTTGAGTTTTTAAACATATTTAATGACCAACACGGCGTTTACTCGCTATCAGCGATGCTAAAAAAAAACGGGATCGATGTTGGGTATGTAAAACGGATGCATTTACGAAATTCCATCTTTATGATTAAAAATAATCCTCCAGATGTCCTTTTATACTCTTCTTTTACAGCATCCATTCCAAGAATTATAGATTTTGACAAGAAGATTAAAGAACTACACACAAACATCAAATCTGTGATTAGGGGGCATGGCGTTACATTCGATCCTTTTGTTGTTTCAGGATCAACAATTGATGCCGTTTGTATAGGTGAAGGAGAAACTGTTTTCCACGAGTTTATTTTAAATGGATTTAAACCCATTCGCAACATTTTTGTAAACGGTATGAGTCCGCCAACAGATTTTTCTCCTCTAATAAATCCTGACAGCCTGCCTTTTCCAGACCGAGATTTAGTTTACAATAACGATTCATTGCTTCGCAATTTACCGTCTAAGCAGTTTTTTTCAGGACGAGGGTGCCCATACCGTTGCAGTTACTGTTTCAACCGCAAATACAATGATATGCTCAAAAATTGCGGGCCTGTTATAAGAAAAAAAGCGTTGATTATCTCCTTGAAGAAATCAATTTAGTTAAAGATAAATATCCTTTAAAAAATGTTCATTTTAATGATGATATCTTTATTATTAATAAAAAATGGTTTTTTGAATTTGCTGAAAAGTTTCCGGAATTAAACCTGTCATACACATGTAATATTAGGGCAAACCTTCTAACTGAGGATATTGCTGAAGCATTGGTGGCGAGTCATTGTCGCAATGTAACATGGAGTATTGAGTCTGGAAACGATGAGATGCTTAAGAATATCTTGCGAAAAACTATGACAAAAAAACAAATTTTAAAAACATCCGCGTGTCTTCACAAACATAAGATCCCGTTCCGCGTTTCCAACTTGATAGGACTTCCAGGCGAAACGATCGACGAAATAAAAGAAACCATCGAAGTCAACATTAAATCTCAGCCATCCCTATCCCTAGCCAACATTTTTATCCCTTACCCGAATGTTGACCTTACAAAATACAGTATTAAGCATGGTTATTTTTATCAAAACTCCATCTTGCCAAGAAACTATTTTTCAAGAAGTCCATTAAATTTTACTAAAAACGAACACGACATTATTTATAAAACTTTTTGTTTGTTTCCAGCTCTAGTAAAGTTTCCAGTTTTATTTTACTGCAATATGTGTTTTAAATTTATGTATTTCTTGCCAAAAATATTTTTGCGTTTAATTTATGAACTATTCTATGCTGCCGGATTATCAAAATGGTACGCCATAAAAACACCTATGCTTTTAAAAATAAGAATGGCATTTCGCTATATTCTTTATTACTAACACCAACACGCCATCTGTGAATCGAGTTATTATGAAAGCAGACTATTCAAGTTCGTCTTTCAAGGCGGGTCTATATTGGATTCTCCAATGTGGAAGCAGAGGTGTAAATCTCTATATCCGCATCATATTCTATATTTTGATTGGGGCATTTCTCATATCAACATATTTTTTCCGTGACGTGCAAACATCAGGTGACACTGTGCGGTTTTCTGAATCGGCCGACGTACTTATAAGATCAAATTTTAATCCCTCAATCTATTTTAAATCGTCTATAGAGTCGCAATTATTTTATTATTTTTGGCTTGCTTTAATTGGAAAAATGAAATCAATTGCAGTGAATGACTGGAAAGCATTTCTTGTTTACACCAACATAGCCGCCGCCTATCTGACAATAATCATGACGATTGAGGCCATATTGAAGGTCGTTAATACAAGATCCGCCTTGATTTTTTCTTCATTGCTTTTCATGACTTCAACTGAATACTTACAATGGATTACGTGGGTATTGTCTGATATAATTTATACATTTTTAGCAAGCTTGGTTTTTATGCTTCTCCTAACGAGCGTCCATATGACAAAATACAATTCTATGGTTAAATGGAGTGGACTTATCATGGCGATAATATCCTTTTTTTTTAGACCAAGCGGGATCCCCATTTTATTTTTTTCTATCGTCTTTATATTAATAACCCCCACATTATTTGATAAAGATAGAGTTTTTCATAAAAGAGTAGCGGGATTTATTTTAGCATTACTTATTGTATCAGGATTAATATTATCGTTATTATGGGGATGGCTCATGAAAGATCCTGAATTGCTTCCCCTGAAGATCTTACACCCATCTTTCACCCAACTAAGTAATGAATATAAAACTGGCATCGTTGTATATCTAAAAGAAGAGACATACCAACCACCCCCAGTTACAGTTATTGACTTTACAACAATCACTCTGTTGAAAATTTTTTACTACCTCCAGGTTATCTCAAAAAACCACAGCATATTTCACAACGCATCAAACCTATTGATTTTTTCCTTTTCTGGATTTGCAGGCATTTACTCGGCCTCGCCTTGGAGTTGTTGGTCTGACAAAAAAAAGCATGTTACGTGGTGGGTGCTGTTTGTTATGCTGTCCTATGCTATATTTTATGGTACACAATACGTTGATTATGATTCTCGCTATCGCATACCATTAATACCTCTCATGATCTTATCTTCTTCGATAGTTTTTAATGAGATATGGATGTTTATCCACAATAAATTCGGCGTTGACACTTGTAGAAGTCAGCTTTCCTGGCTATGAGCATCGTCTCGGCTATGTCCCCAGAAAATACCCTTGAAAAACAAAGATAACTACTCAGAACCCTTTCGGGAAAAACTTTGACATGAAAGCCTTTGTCAGGCAACCGTTCAGTACCCCTACCAGAAAAGCCTGGACACAGGAAAGCCTTCGTCGGGGCTCCCCCCGAACCCCACCAGGGCGCTGCCCTGGACCCGCCAGGGAGCCAGCCCCCTTGTATCTTGGATCCGAGGAAAAATGAACGCTGGTTTGATATGATTCGTACCACTGGGCGAAACGGAGGCAGGCTCTGCTGGGGAGCAACCTGCCAAGGGATAACTCAGTCCAAACTCGTCGAGACGGTGAGTCAGGGAGTGGAATGGAAAATTCCACTCCCTCCAGTCGCCAAAGAGAATACACCGGACGATAGATTTGGCCATGCCTAAAAAAACCCAACTCAAAGGACATGATGGTTGCACATCACCCTGTTTAATTGAACATCCAAGCGCATCCTGGTGTGGCAGATCCTTGCCCTCTTGGTTTAAGAAACCGTGGTCCAGCGCCGGTCGCCACACCATTTTCCTTCACTAACCCGAACAGTTGCTTGGGCTTCGAGCCCGTATTTGCAAGGATGGGAGATGAAGATATGAACGCACCCAGTGAGACTCCTGTGTTTATCGGTTTGGACGTGAGCAAAGACCGCCTGGATTTAGCTGTACGCCCTTCTGGGCAAAGTTGCTCATTTTCCAATAACATGGATGGGATTTCCTCCCTTTGTCAATTTGTCAAAACACTGAAACCTACTTTAGCGGTCGTTGAAGCCACTGGCGGATTGGAAACTCCTGTGGCCGCTGCAATGAA
>JADGBZ010000002.1:0-45422 GCA_015231175.1 Magnetococcales bacterium
CCCCACCAGGACGCTGTCCTGGACCTGCCAGGGAGCCAGCCCCCTGGATCCCGATACGTTCCTGGGTGTCGAAGGGTTGCCTTTTTTTATTGTTTTTGACCGCAATGTGGGGCGGCTGGGGGTATGCCCGGCAGTTGCGCCACGGCCTGACGGTGACCGGCATGTCCGATCAGATCACCTGGGGCCTCTATATCGGCAATTTCACTTTTTTGGTGGGTTTGGCAGCGGCGGCGGTGGTTTTGCTCGTCATGGCCCATGTTTTTTGCCATGCCGGGATGGATCAGGTGATTGTGCTGGGGGAGGCAATGGCTCTCACGGCTGTAGGCATGGCCTTGTTGTTTGTGGTAGCCGATCTGGGACAACCTTGGCGTATTTGGCATGCCTTGCCACTTTTGGGTTGGCTCAACTTTCCGCAGTCGATCATGGCCTGGGATATCGTGGTTCTTGTTCTGTACGGGGTTGCCAGCCTGGCATTGGGGTACCGAATGTTGCGCGGGGGAGACCTTTCGACCGTCGGACGACAGCCTGATCATCTGGCTTGGCCATGGGTCGGAATCGTTTTGCTCTTGGGCCTCTCCATCCATACCGTGACCGCCTTTTTGTTGGCTGCCAACCCTGCTCGTCCCCTGTGGCACAGCGCCGCTTTGGCGCCGCGTTTCCTGGCCTCGGCTTTTGCTTCCGGGGCGGGGTTGCTGATCATGCTCCTTTTGGGTTTACAGCGGTCGAAGTGGTTGCATTGTCCAGCCGGGGTTCTCCCTGCCTTGACCCGGGTCATGGTTTTTTCGCTTTTGTTGGAGCTGTTTTTCATGGGGGCGGAGTTTTTTGTCCTGTTTTATCGGCCAACTGGTGCGTCAGCTGCGGCGCAATGGCTTTTTTTTGCCCAAAACAGCTTTTTTACTGTTTGGATCCGCGCGGCATGGACCTGTATGGCCGTGGCAACTTTGCTGCTGCTGGCGCCGGGCGTGCGACACCGCCGACCGATTCTATTCCTGGCCGCCTCTTTGACCTGTGTGGGGGTGTGGATGGAAAAAGGGCTGGGCTTGATCGTTCCCGGGTTTGTACCGACTCCGCTCGGCGAAGTGGCAACCTATGCGCCTACGTGGACGGAGATCCAGGTTACGCTGGGGATATGGGCCGTGGGGGCGATATGCCTGACGCTCATGATCCAAGGGTTGGCCCGGCACCAGGGGACAAAAGCCCGGCAATCCCCCAGGCACTGATGCTTCGGCGGGCTGTTGTGGCAACAGGGCGGGGCTCGGAGTGGACAGGGGCGCGGAAACGGCCCCGGGGAGCGGACAGGCTACTTGGCTTGTTCCTTCTCTTCCATCGCGACGCTCCTTCACGCCAAACCGTGTTCGCCCAGTTTCAGAACGATTTTGGTTTCCGAAAATGGCTTGGTTATATAATCGTTGCAGCCCTCCCCGAAGAGAGCCCGAGAGATATGTGCATCGGAGTCCAGGGTGCTGATCATGAAAATGACTGCTCGCGAGCTGTTGGCCCTACAGCTTCGCTCCTCGATCTCCCTGATGCGGGACAGCGCATGATGACCGTCCATGACGGGCATTTCGATGTCCATGCAGACCAGATCGTAGGGTTTGCCGACCCTCAGGGCATTTTGGAATGCCTCGACGGCCTCAAGACCATGAGCGGCAAAATCGCAGGAACCGAATCTGGACAGAATCCTTTCCAAAATTTTGCGAATGACGGGTTGATCATCGACGATCAGTGTTTTCATAGGTTTGTCTCGCTCGGGTCAGACGCCATCCCCCCTCCTTCCTTACCGGCACCGCTTGCAAAGAGAGACATCGCCGGAGTCGGAACGCCCATGTCAAGGAAACAACCCGGAGCACGCCAAGATCGAAAATCACGACACACCCGGGGAAAGTCATCTGACTTTGTTGATAGCAAGGATTTCACTATCAGACATTTCAGAGTTTTTTCAGCGTACCAGAATGAACATCCCCTGTCCACCACGTTCTATGTTCAGCAACAGTTGTCGGTGGCTACGGGCTGCGGCGGTGGTTAAATCCTCGAAGCTTTTGACCACCTGGCGGTTGACGGAGAGGATGTGATCTTCGGGGCGCAGGCCGATGCGCCAGGCGGGGGATCCTTCCCGGACGGTGGCTACGAGGATGCTTTCGTTCTCCTCATTTTTGCCTGGTTTGATTGCCAGCAAAGCGCCATCCAGGAGTGGATTGGCCGTTTTTCCTTCCATGCGCAGAACTTCAGGCATGGATACCACGGCCTTGGCTTCGTGAATTTTGCCATCGCGCATGTACTTGATCTGGACCTCATCACCCATCCGAACCAGACCGATCATGTTGCGCAAGGAGGCGGCGTTGCGAACCTCGCGGCCATTGACTTCGATGATGACATCACCACGGCGCAGACCGGCTTTTGCCGCGCCGGAGTCGGAGACTACGTTGCCAACGACGGCGCCACCAACGCGATCCAGTCCAAAAGCCGTGGCCAAATCCGGGGTCAAGTCCTGGGATTGTACACCCAACAGGCCACGGCGCACCTCACCGTTGTCGATGAGTTGTGCCATGATTTTACGTACCATATTGACGGGAATCGCGAAGCCGATGCCAACGTTGCCACCCCCCTTGGCCAGGATGGCGGTGTTGATGCCCACGAGCTCGCCACGGAGGTTGACCAGGGCGCCGCCCGAGTTGCCCGGGTTGATGGAGGCGTCTGTCTGGATGAAATCCTCGTATCCCTCGATGCCTAAACCATTGCGACCCATGGCGCTGACGATACCGGAGGTCACGGTGGATCCCAGACCAAACGGGTTGCCGATGGCCACGACAAAATCCCCTACCCGCAAAGCGTCTGAATCCCCAATGTCGAGGGCCGTCAAACGTTCCGCCGGGATGCGGACGACGGCAATGTCGGTTTCAGAATCCTGGCCAACCTTCTGGGCTTGCAGGTTGCGGCCATCCATCAGGGTGATGGTGATCTCCTGAGCATCTTTGATGACATGATTGTTGGTCAGGACGTAGCCTTTGGCGGCATCCATCAACACGCCGGAACCCAGGCTGCGCTGAATTTGTTCACGGGGTTGGGTCCGGGCGTTCGGCAGATCAAAAAAATTGCGAAACAGGGGGTCGCTCAACAACGGATGATCGGAGACCTGGAGGCGTGTGCTGGTGTGAATGTTGACCACCGAGGGCATCACCTTTTCCAACATGGGGGCCAGACTGGGCATGGGTGATCCGGCGACCTCGGTTGGCCAAAACCCCGCCCTGGCAGTGGCGGGCATGATCGCCAGCAATGATGCACACAGCGCCCATGCCAGCGATTTGCATCGGGAGGCTTGACCTTGGCCATCTCTGTTCATGCTTTCCCTCCAGCGAATAAAACGTAACGATCCTGAAAAAGGGCAACCATTCAGCACCCATTTATGAAAAAATTTGACATGAAAAAATTTGTCAGGGCTTCGCCCCGAACCCCTACCAGGAGGAAGGGCGCAGCTCTTCCTCCTGGACCTCCATCCCAGTTTTTCATTCGTTTTATGGTCACCCCCGCCACAACGGCGCGACCAGCCCAGTCTCGCGAAAACGGCGATAATCTGTCAAGATTTGTGCATGGTCGAAGGCCAATTCGGCAGGCCAATCCGGCAAGGCAAAGATGCCCAGGCCTTTGGCATCGTCGGCGGCCTGGGGGATCCCTTCTCCCTCGCCCACATAGACAGGTGTGCAGGTGTGCATCCTGGGATCCCGTGCCGGGTCGGAGTAGACACCCAGCAAGCATCGTAACCGGACCCGCAGGGAAATCTCCTCCTGAATTTCCCGCAATGCGGCCTGTTCGAGGCGTTCGCCACGCTCCACGAAACCGCCGGGAATGGCCCATCCGTAAGGGGGATTACGCCTTTGGATCAACACGATTGGTCGCTCTGGCCGATCCGTGAGTTCAACGATGACATCGACTGTCAGAAAGGGCGTTTCGGGTTTGAACATGGGGGCTCCCTTCGTGGCAAACTTCCTATAGCTTCTTATCCTCCTCTGGCAGGGTATGCCAGATGGCGGCGCGGACCATGCCATTGATGAAGGTCAGGGTTTGTCCCGGCCCCATCCCCGATGTTTCCAGGAGCCCCACCTGTGACAATCGGGCTGCGGCACTCCTGGTCAGGTTGGGCTCTGCATGCAACTCCAGGGCGAGAAGCTGGCTCATGGTGATTTTGCCACCGGCGGCGATGGCGCGCGCTGTGCGCCAATCGATGCCGGCACCTTGAATCCGCTCCAGGATCAGACCCTGCAAAGAGAGGGGGAAAAAGTCGTTTTCGGTGAGGTTGTTCACGGTGGACAAATCAGGAATATGTTGCAGATGTTTGGCGATCTCCACGGCGAACAGTGGCACCCCCCGGCACCAGCGTGCCAGATGAAACAAGGTGGCATCCTGAATGATTTTCGCCGGCAACATGCGGCGTAACAGGTCGGCCAGAAAGCGCGTGGAGAGTTTTGGGAGCGGCAGGGGCTCCATGCCTGTGTGGGCTGGAAGCTGGCGTAACTCCGCTTTGCGTCCCGCGCCCAGGAGCCAGACGGCGCTTCCATTGAGCCGCTCCACCAGGAGGGGAAGCAGCGCATGCGTGGCTGGATCGGCCCATTGCAGATTGTCCAGGAACACAACCGTGGCGGTGGGTTCCAACCGCAAGACCCCGGTGATGAACTCCGCAGCCGCGACCAAACGGCTGTTGGATGGTGCGGATGTCAAAGCGGGATCGGCTGCCGTGTGCCAGTCGATCAGGGCTTTTCCTGGTTGCACCAGAGGTTTGGGGAGGGTCTGGACCCACTGATGCAGACGTTCCCCGGACCGCGTGGAGGCCGGGTCGGATGGCGAGCAACCCGCCAGTGTCTCCAGGATCGCGAACAATGGGTGCAGCGGAAAGTGGTACGCCGCTGGGCGACACCTTCCTGCCAGCCAGCGAACCGGCAGGGCGGATGGCCATTCGGTTTGAAAGGTCTCGACCAGGCGGGTTTTGCCAAAACCCGCCTCTCCCAGGATAACCACCGAGCGGCTTTGTCCCTGCAATAGAAGATCTTTGTGCTGGCGAAGAGATGCCAACTCTGCGGTGCGGCCAAAAAAAGGGAGATCCGGAATCGGCGCAAGGTCCAGACACCCCTCCGGCACCGGCAAGGGAACCTGGCCATAACGTCCGGCAAGTTTTGTCAGGGCATGGCGCGTTGTGGCGTCGACACAAGGGGCATGCCACTCTCGGCAATGCTCGGCCATGGTCTCGCTGGTGTGGACCAGTAGGGCGCCGTGCAGGGTGGTTTTATCGCCATCCGAGTTGATCACCAGGTCGCCGGTAAAGACGCATATGCGCAGGGGAAACTCGATGGCGTCCAGCTCTTCTTGCCAGTGTTGGCGGGTCCGGTGGAAAATGCGGTGGGCGCAGCATGCGGCTCGTTCAGGGTCGTCTTCCCGCAGATGGGGTGTTCCGAACAACAACAACAATCCGTCAGGCGTGCCTTGCAACGCACCCTCGAAGCGGCGGGACTCCTGTTGGCAGATTTCACGAAACATGTGGTTGAAACGGGCAAAACCACGGCTACCCAACGTGTTGACCAGGGCCTCGGAGGCCTGTATCACAACCTTGACGAGGGTGACCGGTTGCATGGCGGCGGTAAAACGGGGAAAGGTCAATGCCGGCAGCGATTTTCCCGATTTGGCACGTACTCCGCCCCCCTTTTCCACTGTTGTCGGCAGAAAAAGCGAATCGGCGCGGCGGCCAACTTCGGCAGCCATGGTGCGGTTGGTGACATTCAACCGGCGATAGACTTCGAGAAGGTGCTGCTTGACCGTTCCTTCAGAGATTTTCAACTCACGCGCCACTTCCTTGTTGCTGAGACCCAATTGCACCAGGCGCAGAATCTGGCTTTGACGTTCCGTCAGGGGTGTTGAAGAAGAGGAGGGGGGCATCTCAACCTCGACAGGGGAACTTTTAGGAAACGGTTTCAGGGCGGACCGGCAAGGGCCGTGACCGTGGGGACTAAATCAACGGTTTCAGGAGATAATTCAACAGCGACCGGCTGCCTGTAACGATTTCGGCATCTGCCCACATACCGGGAAGGATGAAATATTGCTGCCCGGCATGGTCCACGGTGCGGCTTTTCGGGCGGACTGTACCTTTATAGTAAGCCTGTTTGCCCGCATCCATATAGGTGAACGGCGAGACGGAGGTCAGGGTGCCTGCGATGGTGCCAAATCGATCAAAGTCAAAGCTCGTGACCCGGATCACCACCTCCTGATCCGGGTGTACAAAGCCGATGTCCCGGGGTGTGATGTTCAGTTCAAGGATGAGATCGTCACCCTTGGGGATGATCTCCATCAACAGATCCCCCACGCCAACCACGGCGCCGATGGAGCGAAAGCGCAGGTTTTGGATGCGTCCAGAGGTGGGAGAGAATATCTCCAGGCGCTTGCTGCGGTCGGTCAGTTTGGCCAGGGTTTCACGGGTTTGTGCAATCTCGTTATGGACTTCGCTCAACTCTCGTGATGCCTGGGTTTGGAGATCGTCCTCAAAGACCTTGCGTCTCAGGGTGACTTCCTGCAGGGAGGAGCGGGCTTTGTTGAGGCGCACCTCCAACCCCTGAATTTCCCCTGTACTTGTCAACAGGGTTCGTTGGGCTTCCAACTCTTTCATGCGGGAGACGAGATTTTTTTTCGCCAGTTTCTCTTGCAGCGTGAGCAGGGATTCATTGACACCGGCACGGCTGCGGGCATTTTTGATCTCTTCCTCGATTTGGGCGATTTCAGCTTGTTTTTGTCCTTCCTGGGTGGTGAAGACCCAATGGCTGGCCTGACGGGATTGGTTCTGGACGTGCAGCAAAGCGGCCTGATCCCGGATCAGATCTTTCCTGTTGGTCACGATGGCGGAAAAATCGGCTGGTGTTCCATTCAGGAAGGCCGTCAGGCGGGCAGCACGGGCCAACAACCCCGCCAAACGTCCTTCCATTTGTTCCTGATTGGCGGCAGTGGCGGCATTTTTCAATCGCAACAGCAGCTTGCCTTTCTCGACCGCATCTCCCTCCTGCACATGGATTTCATCAACGATCCCCCCCTCGGAGGGTTGTATCTTGTGGATGAAACTTTGGGGACGGAACTGGCCATGCGCCATGATGGCCTCGTTGACCTGAGTGTTGGAAGCAATCAGGACGGACACGATGAAAACCGCCACGCTGCCCAGCAAGGCCAAGCGAAATCTCCAGGAAAATTCGCTCTCTTCCAGGATCAGGGCTTCGGAAAGATAGCGGGTCAATTTGTTTTTGGTCATGGGGTCACTCGTTGGGCATTCCGGCAGACATGGAAACGAGGCAGGATCCTGCCCACTGGTCCTGGGGTTGTGTGTTGCACAGCATCATCAGACGAAGCCATTGGGCAGGATTTTGCTGACCTCGGCTGGTGTTCCGGCGGCGCGCAGGTAACCCCCTTCCATGTAGAGAACCAGGTCGGCGATCTTCAGGTGGCTGGGGCGATGGGTCACGATGAAGACTGTGCTTTTGCCGCGCAGCTCGTTGACGGCTTCCAGAAAGAGTCGTTCACTCTCCGCATCCAGATTGTTGCCCGGTTCGTCATAGAGCATGATCGCCTGGCTTTTGAGGTAGACCCGAGCCAAAGAGAGGCGTTGCCTGAATCCTGATGAGAGCGTTCCGTCGCCGCTTTCCTGCAACCGGGTGTCGAACCCCTTGGGAAGCCGCTTGATTTCATCCAGGAGACCGGCCCGCGCCGTGGCTGCCTCAAGTTCGGCATCGCTGGCGTCCGGGTTGACCAGGCGCAGGTTTTGCGCCACTGTGCCGAAAAAGATGTCGCAGGTTTGTGGCAGGTAGCTGATGCCCTGGCGCAACTCCAGGGGATCGGTCTGCCGGATGTCGCCATTGTCGATCAGAATGCTGCCGGCCTGGGGTGTGTACAATCCCAGGATCATTTTGAGGAGGGTCGATTTTCCGGAACCATTGGCCCCGATCACGGTAACCACCGATCCGGCTGGGACGCGAAAAGAGACGCCAATCAAGGCGGGGTCGGCATCGTTGCGATAGCGGAACGAGACGCGGTTGAAAACCACCTCGCCCTGAAAGGTGCGTCCCATCGGGGCGATGGCGCCGATCTCCCGTTCTCCCTTGATCTCCATCAGGCGATCTGTTTGGGTCATGCTGTTGAAAACTTGAACCATTTTAGCGATGCCCAAAAAGGTGGTTTGCACCGGACCAAAGATTCTCCACGTCAGCAGCATGGCGGCCATCACGGCGCCACTGGTGAGTTTTCCCTCCATGACACCCTGGGCGGTCATGCTCATGACTCCCAAGGCGGCTGCCATGGTGATGGTTTGAGACATGGTGCCGAGCAGGGCTGTGACCTGGTTAAGCCGAAAGTTGGCCAACGTGGCCTTGCCGGATAGGTCACGATAGCGGTCATACCAGACCTCCTGGGCATGCACACCCTGGATGGTCGGCAACCGGTGCAGAGCCTCGGTCAGAAAGGCCTGCCGGTGGCTGCCAAGGCGGGTTGAAAGACTGGAACGGACGCGCATGACGGGAAAGATGATGAACCCGACCAGCACGAGACCCAGGATCAACAGCAGCATGAAGAAGATGACCGAAGGATTGATGATCCCCAGCACGATCATGTAGAACAAGGATGTAGGGGCGTCGTAGTAGAGATAGGCCAGAGGTCCGGTCAACATCTCCCGGATCACTTCCAGGGTGCGGATGCGGGCCACCTGCACTCCGACCGAGACCCTCTCCGTATAGGCGGCTGGCAGGGCCAGGATCCGGTCCAGGATGCCGCTGCTCAGGGTGCGTTCCGCCTTGGAGCCGATGTAGGCCATGAGCCGAACCCGTTGAACGCGAACGGCCACATCGACCAGCAATGCCAGCAACAAACCCACCAGCAAGACCAGTGCCATGGATTTGGCGCCGCTGGGGATGATCTGCCCATAGACCGCCATCACGAAGAGGGGGGTCATGGAGCCCATGATATTGCCGAGGATGGTGATGCCCATGATGGTCCAGATCAGGGGCTGAAAACGTTGCAACTGGCTGCGTACCCAACTGCCGATCGTGATGGCTTCGGCGCCAGGCAGGGAGAAGAGGTAGGCGCGCCCTGCGCCAAGATGGTGCACGACCTTTCTTTCGCCATCGTCGCCATCGATCACCTCGGTGGCGCCACTCTCGGGGCGCCCCAGGGCGACCACCACACGACCTTTGTTTGAAACGAACAAAAACGGCATCAGCCGCGGATCGATGCTTTCCAGTTTGCCGCGTGCCTCCCGGTAAACATGGTGCAGGTTGGCCATGATGGAGCAAAAATTTGTCAGATCGAGCTTTTCGGAGAGGTGGGGAACCGATTCGGCCAGTTGACGCGCCGTTCCTTTCCAGCTCATGGCCGTCAATAAACCTTTCAGGCAGCGGGAAAAGGGGGTCTGCACATGCATCTGGTCCAGAAACAGCTGCCATTGTTGCTCCTGGGAGAGGGAGCGGCGTTGTTCCAGCAAGGCCAGAGCGTCAGCGTGTTTTGTCTGGGGCAAGGTTTCCTCTGGACCCTGGCCCGGATCAACCACGGGATGGGCGACAGGTTTTGCCAAGGTCGGTGAGGGCTTTTCCACCCGGAAGGCATCCATCAAATCTTCCAGGAGGTGCAACGTGCCCCCTTGCAGGCGAAAAACCCGATCCGCCATGCGCAGCAGGGAGGGGCGTTGGGAGATCAGGATGATCGAACACTCCCCCTTCATGTTTTCCAGGCAGGTCCGCAGGAGATTGTCTCCGGCGGAGTCGATGGCCATGTTGGCTTCGTCGAAGAGCAGGATTTTGGGTTCTCGCGCCAGAATACGGGCGATGACGATGCGTTGTTGGACCCCGGCTGGCAACGTATCCTGGGCGCCGTCACCCACCACGGTGTGGTACCCTTTGGGCATGCGCGCCACCACGGCATCGAGTCCCAAACGGGCAGCCATGGTCAATGCCACGGATTGACGGGTATCGTCGAACATGGTCAGATTTTGCAAAATCGTCCCATTGAACAGCGTCCCTTTTTGGGGGATGTAGCCAATTTGTGCGGAGAGATGTTGGGGCAACAAATGGACTTCGCGGCTATCGATCCGGACGGTTCCCTGTGTGGGCTGCGCCGCGCCGGTGATCAGTTTCAGGAAGGTGCTTTTACCGCTGCCACTGTCGCCGACAATGCCGATGCACTCCCCAGGGTCGATGGTCAGGGAGATGTCGGTCAGAATGGCTGTTTTGTGTACGGGGGGCGGGGGTTCGCCAGGTTTTTGCCATCCGGTATTTTTGGTGACCTCGAAGGAGATGTTTTGCAGTTGAATGGCGCCGCTCAACGGCTCCCCGGAGGCGTGTTCGGCCAGATTTTCCCGTTGCGGAATGGTGAGCAGGGCATTGACCTCTTGGCGAGCCATGCGAATGGCCTGCAACCGCGTCCATCCGGCGACCAGTGCCTGGATGGGTTGCAACGATCTTCCGGCGAGCATGGTGCAGGCTGCCAGTCCACCGGTTGTCAAATCTCCGTCTATGACCTGGATGGCCCCGAAGGCGATCACCATGGCCGTCATCCCCTGGGCCGTGAACGAGGAGAACGCCGGCATGATGGCGCCCAGAAAGATCAGGTCGTAAGTTTGACGCAATCCTTTGATCAGCAACATTTCATGGCGCCGCAACAGGAGTGATTCCATGGCCAGGGCCTTGACGGAATGAATGCGGTCCAGGGTCTCGGTGATAAAGCTGTAACGCCGCTGCTTTTGATCCATATCCTGCTTCAGCGTTTTTTTCAGTGAGAAGCCAACGTAGGCGGAAGGCACGCTGATCAGAATGAGGGCGCCCAGGGGCACCAGGGCCAGGGGGCCTGCCAGCAGGTAGACGAGAAACAGGTACATGACCAGAAAGGGCAGGTCGAACAAGGCCATCAGCGCCTGTCCGGAATAGAGCTCACCGACCTGGTTGATGGCGTTCATCCCCTCCATGAATTTGCTGCCATCCGCTTTCTCGATCTCCTCGGGTGCGGCGTAGAGCAGGCGCCGGAACGAGTTGCAACTGACCTGATGCTCAAACCGGGCGCCCATCCAGCCCATATGATAGGCCCGTACCGAGCGCAAGGCCGCCTCCACCACCAGGGCAACCAGCACCCCGAGCACCAACAGGGAGAGGGTCTGCGTGGCATGATTGGGCAGGATGCGGTTGTAGACCTGGATCAGAGCCAACGGGACCAACAGGCCCAACAAGTTGATGATGAACGATGTCACTCCTGGTATCCACAGTCCGGAAAACGACCCCAACTTGATCGTGTCCTCCTGGATGGCTTTCTTCATTTCTTCACAAACTCCGCGTCTGGTTGCATCCGCCCTTGACAGGCCCCGCGCAAAAAAGGTCCGTATGGCGCTATCTTCTAAACCATATGTGGCTTCGGAGCCAGCCATCCCAGAGCCCGGTTCGTTGTCGGGTGCTGAGTGGCTACCAAAAAACCATGCACCGGCGGGAGCGAATGCAGCTTGTATGCCGTTGCCGTAACTCTTCCTCACCTTTTTAAAAAGGGCTTGGATAGGAAAGCTTTTGTCAGGGCTTTGCCCAGAACTCCACCAGGACTCTGTTTGAATCCCTGCCAGGGAGCCACCCCCCTGCCCTGGACCCCGATGCGTTGCCGGGTGGTGAACAGTGACCCGTTTATCAGCGCTCTTTATCTCGGTTCGACCGCCAACGCCGCTGGACTCAAATAATCCCGTATATTCACTGCATCCTGCTGACTGGCTGGCAGGTAGAGATTGGCGTAGGTTCGATAAACGCCGGAGGTGAGGAAGAGGTCGAAAAGATCGCTGTCAAGATGCTGGTCCTTGCGCATGAAGCTCATGATGCGCAGGGCCTGGTTCAAGGTTTTGGGGGGTTTGTAGGGGCGGTCCGCTGCGGTCAGGGCTTCAAAGACATCGGCAATGGCCAGCATGCGAGCTTGCACGCTCATCTCGTCCCGGTGCAGGCCACACGGATAGCCCGTTCCCACCATGGTTTCGTGGTGTGAGCCGGCCATCTCCACGGCGCTGCGCATGGTTTTGGGCAGGGAGAGGTGTTCCAGCATGAGGATGGTCTGGATGACATGTTCGTTGATCTTGAAACGTTCTTCGTTTGTCAGAGTGCCCCGGCTGATGGAAAGGTTGTAGATTTCGCCGTAATGGTACAGGTGCTCCGGAACCACGACCTTGAATTGTGGATGGGCGGCATAGGGGGTGGGATCAGCCCGGGGGACGATGTGTTCCGGTTTGTCGGCCAACAGCGTCTCGACCGCAGGCAGGGGGGACTCCGGAATATTTTGTACATGCAGTTGCTCGGGAGGCGAGAGACCGAGACGGTCACTGAAGTGACGTTGCCAGGTTCGCCCGGCAATTTGTTTCAGGCGGGTGATGCTTTCCGGATCCATGAATTCGCCGCCCTGATTGCACTGGGCCACGAAGGCAAACTCCTCGCGCAGAGTGGCCAGAGAGGCATCCAGGGTTTCGGGTAGAGGATTGGAATCACCCAGGCGGGCCCAATGTTCCTGCTGGGCCTGGATGATGGCATCCCGGTAGAGCACCTCGAAACGCATCCGAATTTCATGGATGCGATTGTAGACGGTCTCCAGTTTGGTGGCTTTGTCCACCACATATTCGGGAGTGGTGACCTTGCCGCAATCGTGCAACCAGCCGGCCAGGTGAAAGGCCTTCCACGCATCTTTTTCCATGTTGAAGGATGCAAACGGCCCGGTGTCGCAACGGCAGGCGGCTTCCGCCAGCAGACGGGCCAGTTCAGGAACCCGGGCGCAATGGCCCCCGGTATAGGGGGATTTGGCGTCGATACTGGTTGCCAAGACCTTGATGATCGACTCGAACAGTTTTTCCTGGGCTTCGATGAGGCGCAGGTTGTGCAGTGCCACGGCTCCCTTGGAGGCCAGGGACTCGATGAAACCCACCAGATCGTCGGCAAAGGAAACAACCTTTTCACGGGTTGGATCCAGGGCATTGATGAGTTGCAAAGCCCCCAGAATGTCCCCTTCGCGTGTCATCAGGGGAACCACCAGCATGGATTGAGTGTGGTAGTTGGTGGCCGCATCGAACTTCAATGTTCCGGAGACATCGAACGGGCCGGTATCGCCGTAGACATCGTCCAGCCGCACACTCTTGCCGGTCAGGGCGACATGGACCGAGACATAATGGTGGTTGGGCTTTCCGGTGGTGGGGTCATGGAGGGGCAGGGCCGACACCGGAAGCGTGTCGGTACTGGTCCGGTGGGAAAACTGGAGGGTATTCTCATCGGTCAGGAGAAAGAGAGTGGCTCTGTCGGCTGGGGCGATCTCCCGTCCTCCCTCAAGAATGCGACGCAGCAGGCGATCGATGTCATGTTCCATGGCGAGGGCGATACCCAGCTCCACCAACTTTTCGAGCTTGTTTTGACTGATGACCAACTCGCGGGTCCGTTCTTGAACCTTTTCTTCCAAAACCTCGGCAACGCGCTCCCACTCAAGACGTGCCACTTGTTCGAGGCGTTTGGCCAGTTCTGTCTGACGAAAGGCCCTGTAACCCAGGAAGAGAAGCAACAGAAAATTGGCGCCGACCGGAAAGACCGGATCCAGCAGCAGGGTGTGAACATGGAACGCATAGGCCCCGCCAGCGCCGCACAACGTGGACAAGGAGAGAAACAGGATGGTTGTGAAGCGAACGCCCATTTTGGAGACCAACAGAATGAGGAGCAGCCCCATGACCGTCGTCAGGAGTTGCTCCAGCCACAGGGCATATCCTGGCCTGTCGAGGGCGATGCCCTGGAGAATGGTCTCAATCGCCTGGGCCTGGATTTCGGCGCCGGAAATTTGACCTTGCATCGGGATGGCGTGGATATCCTGGAGGCCAGCCGCCGACGAACCGACCAGAACCAGGCGTCCCTGGAACAGGTCGGGGGCCAGTTTGCCCTCCAGCAGGTCACCGACCGAAAAGTAACGGCCTGGATTGACAGGTCCATAATGGATCCAAACCTGCCCCTGGGAATCTGTGGGAATGGGTGCCCCTCCAACCAGAATACCCTTGATTTTCTGGTTTTGGTCCACAATGGCGACCGTGCCCCGGCGACCCGAGGCCACGCGCAGCGCTTCGAGCGTGAAGGTGGGCCGGATGCTCTGGGCCATGCCCACCATCAGAGGAACCCGTCGGACGATGCCGTCCGATTCAGGGTTGACATACAACAGGCCGTTTCCGGCTGCCGCCTTCTCGAAAGGGGCATCATTGGGAATCAAACCATCCACCTCCGATAAAAAGGGGAGGGCATCTCCGCCCATGGAGGCGATATTGTTTGTTTGCAGGGATGCCTGGGTTGCCGTCGTGGTGGAACCGTAACGCACCATTTGCCCCAGAATGACGGGCGCTCCAAGCATGGCATGCGCGAAGGCGGCATCGGTATCCGGCAGGGCGTACAGCTCCTGTCGGCTTTTCTCGCTCAAGGTTTTGAGATCGTCGGCCATGACATGGGGAGAGTGCAGATCCCGACCAGGAAAAACAAAATTAAAGCCAATGCCGGCGGCTCCCATCTCCTTGAGACGATTGACAATGTCCGCCAGCCGGGTCCGGGGCCATGGCCATTGACCAAAACGATCCATGGAGCGTTCGTCGATGTCCAGGATGACCACCTGGGTCACCTCGGACGTGCGGGGATAAAAACGCTGATAGGTGTCGAAGACGCGGAGACGCAACTCCGCCAGGGGTTTGGGATCGACCCCCTGGAGGAGGACGAGAAACCCCAGGAACAGCAACGTCACCACGCGCATCCGCCAGGCCCACGGACCACAGCTGGCGGACCCCTTGTTCGAGGCGTCAGAGGAAGAAGCCACCTGTTGTTGCAAATGTGGCTCCATCTTCTTGTTCATACGCCGTCAGCGGATCGACACCTCGACGCGCCGGTTGCGCGGCTCAGGGAGTTCGTCCGCTGTTTGCACCAGGAGGTTTTTCTCGCCGTGGGAGGTAACTTCGATGGCGGAGGCGGGAATGCCAATGCCCAGGAGCAGCCCGTGCACCATTTTGGCGCGATCCAGGGCCAGCCGATGGTTGGCATCTTCGGCGCCGACCGTGTCGGTATGGCCAACGACGGCAACTTCGGGGGATACCCAGCTCTTCAGGGTGGAGAGAATTTCCGGCAATTTGGCCTGGGACGAGGGCACCAGGGCGGTGCCACCAGTCTGGTAGTAAAGGATAAACTTGACCGGTTTGCGTGATTTGGCCGCCATGGCGGCGGCGTAACGCGCTTCAATCTCGTTATCGGGCACTACATTTGGCGCGGCAGGTTCTTCCGTCGCTTTGCTGATCCGGGTTCCTTCGTTGGCCTTGTCGAGGGTCACGGTACCGGATGTCGTCTCAACGATGGCCTTGCCCACATGGCCATCATCGTCGGGTAGCAGCACGATCTGTTCCGGTTTTGCACAGCCAAAGAGAAAGGCTAAAGCCAACATGCCCATCGACAAACGTGACATGGATCTCATTGCAAAAGTCTCCAACTTGCGGACAGAGGGTGTGGAATCAAGGCTCGGGAACATGGACGAGTATGGACGTTCCCCGCACTCCGATGGACCCCAGCGGGGTTGTCAGTCGGATGCGTTTGGGATCCAGTTTACCAATCTCGCCGGTGTTGAATGTCAAGGTGCCCGCCGCCATATGACCCGAGAGCGCCAGACGCTGGGCGTGCGGATCGAAGGCAAACTCCTCGACGACGAAACGGCTGTTCGGACCCAGGGAAAAACGAGTATTGTCCTTCATGGTGACACCCACCGCGCCATCGGCGCCGGTTTCCAGGACATCCTTGGCATCCAGCGGTGTTCCCACTTTGGCGGGACTTTTTTCCCCAAGGTGCTGGATAAAAACGTCCCCAGAAGCCGTCTTGACCATGCCATCCGAGGCTTGCACCGGCAAAATCAGGCCCATTGACCCACAAAAAAGGATTGAGCGAACAACTCGTTTCATGCAGCGCTCCTCACGGTTACACGTCCGAACCATCTGAAACCCCACGACCTGAAACCTTGCGACGTTGACCCCACCCAGAGTGACAGAATCCTCTGGATCCTAACCAACTTCATGTTGTTTGTCCACAAGAATCCATGGCTCCCATAAAGCGGAGTATCGCTGCAACGTCCTGCTTCGTGTCAGGCCGGGTTGGCCGATGGGGCTCCAGAAAATTGGCAGATGTTTTGCGTGTCTGGCAAGGGTTGGCTTGGTTTGCTCTCTTCGGTTGATTGTTGGTTGGTGCAGATGTCCGTTGCCAAAACATCTCTTCCCCTCGTGGTGCGTTTGTTGATCGGGTCGGCCCTGCTGATGGTGTCGGCTGGGTGTGTCGTGAAACCCCAGGCCTTGACCGAGGCCGAGCAAATGCAGCTTGTCCAGGCGGACCAGACCAAAATGTTCCAGAATCAGGATCCCATCCCGGATACCCTGACCATCTACGATGCCATGGCGCGTGCCATCAAATACAACCTCGACCACCGCCTCAAGCTGATGGAAGGGTTGCTTTCCAGCAACCAGCTTGACCTGACTCGGGCCGAGCTGCTCCCCAACCTGGTGACCTCGGCTGGGTATTCGAGCCGTTCCAATGCAGCGGCCTCCAGCAGTCAATCGGTGCAGAACGGCACCCTCTCCCTGGAATCCTCCACCTCCCAGAATCGGGATCAGGAACAGATCGATCTCTCCCTGACCTGGAATGTTTTGGATTTTGGTGTCAGTTATTTTCGTGCCCGGCAGGAGGCTGATCGCTTGCTGATCACCGAGGAGCGGCGGCGCAAGGTGATCCAAAATTTGATCCGGGAGATTCGTTATGCCTTTTGGCGGGCCTGGGGGGCGCAGAGCCTTGCCCAGGAGATCGGCGTAACCTTGAAGGAGGCGGACGCCGGTCTGAGCGCCTTGCAACGCATCGAAGATGAGCGCCTGCGCCCCCCTCTGGAGATTCTGCGCTATCGGCGCTCCATCCTGGAGGCGGTGGTGCAGTTGGAAAAACTTCGGGATGATTTGGCCATGGCCCATGTCGAGTTGGCGCCATTGATGAACATGCCCCCGGGGGTTTCCTACAAGTTGGCCGCCGAAGAGCCGGTGTTGACTGTGTTTCCGACCGACCTGCCGCTGGAGGCCCTGGAGCGGCTTGCCTTGCGCAACCGTCCCGAGCTTCGCGAGGAGAACTACCAGGCCCGCATCAGCGTCGAAGAGACTCGCAAGACCCTGGCCCGGCTTTTTCCGGGTCTGGAGATGAGCCTGACCGGCAACCATGACAGCAACACCTTCCTGGTCAACCAGAGTTGGGCTGAGGCGGGTTTGCATATTTCGTGGAACCTGATCAATCTGGCGACAGCCCCCAGGCGGCTGGAGTGGGCCAAGGCGCAGGAGTCGGTCACCGACACGCGGCGCCTGGCTCTGCACATGGCCATATTGAGCCAGATTCATATTGCCTGGCGGCAGTATCTGACGGCGTTGCAACAATATCGTCGGGCCATGGATCTCAGCACCATCGACCGGGAGATTCTGCGCCATGTGACCACGCAACAGGATCAGGCCGCCGAGGGGCGCCTGGAGCAGGTGCGCAACCGGGTGAAGGTCGTCCTGACCCGTTTGCAACAGCATCAGGCTTTGGCCCAATTGGAGAACGCCCTGGGGCAATTGCAGGTGGCCGTTGGTGCCGATCCCATTCCTCCGAACGTGAAGGAGGGTGATCTGGGTGCCTTGAGCCGGGAGATCGAAAAAAATCTGGCCGAATGGGACCAGGCGCTGGTGCAAGGGCAGATACCGGCCAGGCCGGATATGCCAGGAAAGGTGCCCGTCGCGCCACAGGGTTCCGACACGGCGCCCGGCATGGGTGACCACGCAGTGGTTGGGGCGGATGCCCCCGACCGGCCCGGTGATGGGGCTGATACGCCGGTCCAACCCGTTGCCGCGACCGACACATCCGGGCAAACCGGTTTCCCCGGCGCCATGCAAGGCGTGTCCGACATGCACAGCAAGCCGGTCGATGCATGGCCTCTGACCGGTTCTTCCTCCGTGACTGCGAGCCGCATGTTGCCTGGGTCTCCCGCCAGGCCCGCGAAGGTGCAGCCACAGGCGGCAGGTTTTTGGCGGGCGGTCACGATCGAACGGGTTCGACAGCTTTTGAAAAAAGGGGGGGACCGCCCTCCTGCGGGAACGTCGACCAGGGAAATGCCGCGCCTCGTTCCAGAGAGGGAGGGGCGGGCGCCCTTTCTTTCGGAGGTCCGCTTCGTTATGCTGAGCGGGGTGCAACGCCCTCCTCCCGACTGAGGAGGGGGGTGGTCAGGTCTTGTGTCTTCTCCGGTTGCCCCTTGATCTTCATCAGTGAAAGAGATCCAATGCTCCGCGATGCTAGGCGAACCCCTGTTCGGTTTCCCGTGTCTTTGGGATGGGTGGTTTGTTGCCTACTGCTGGCGCCGACCTCCTGGGGTTGGGCGGCTCTCTGCGATGCTCCCGCATCCCGCTCTTCGGAGGCGCCACTTTCCGTTGCGCCGCCACAGAAGAGCGCCGAAGCTCCGCAAAGACCTGACGCCGCCAGGGTCGGTGAGGAGAACGAAGAGATCCGGGCGCAACTGACGCCCCGACAACGGACGGTGATCGGCGCCGAGATCCCGGCCAAGATTGTACGTATCAACGTTGCCGAAGGGGAGGCATTTACCCAGGGAAAGGTGCTGGTGGAGTTTGACTGCACCCTCTTTCAGACCCGTTTGCGCAAGGCCGTGGCTGAAGTCGATGCAGCCAGCAAGCGGGTCGAGGTCCACTCGCGCCTGATGGAGCTGGGGTCGCTCTCCCCCCTGGAGTTGGAGCTGGATCAACTGGAGCTGGCGCGCAACGTCGCCGAAGTGGAGACGCAACGCGCCATGGTGCATCGCTGCCGTATCTATGCCCCTTTTGCCGGACATGTCATTTCCCTCCAGGCCCAACCTTTTCAGTATGTGACCGAGGGGCAGCATCTGCTGGACATTTTGAACAATGCCGACCTGGAACTGGCCATGATCGTCCCCTCCCGCTGGCTCCCCCGGTTGACGCCTGGCGCAGCGTTTACAGTCCATATCGATGAGACCGGTCGTGATTACCCGGCCCGGGTGGTGCGTCCTGTTCCCCAGGTGGATGCCGTCAGCCAATCGATCAAGGTGATTGCCCGGTTGGATGGCCACTTTCCCGAACTGATTTCGGGCATGAACGGGCGCATTCGTTTCCCAGCCGACATGGGGGTGACCAAACCGTGACCGAGGCCCAGCAAAAGGGAGCGGTGGACTCTTTGCAAGGTCGGCTGCGGAGCCTGGGGTCTCTCCTTGAACTGGGCAAGATGGCCCGTGACGCTCCCGATGACGAGGCCCTGGGTTTTGTGCTGGTCAACGAGACCCATCTGCTGACCCCCTACCGTCAGGCCATTTTGTGGCGGCGCATCTCACCCGGTCGTGGTGAGGTGGTGGCCATTTCTGGACTTTTCCGCGTCGATCCCCAGACGCCATTTGTGGCCTGGTCAAGCCGGCTTTGCGCCACTTTGGACCGGGATGCCGATGCTGCCCAGGTGCGGGTCATTGCCCCGGATACCCTGCCGGAAGCAGACCAGGCGGCCTGGGCCGAATGGCTGCCGGCGGAACTTCTCTGGTTGCCTTTGAGCGTCTCCTCCGGTGCGCGTCCGGGGGGGTTGTTGTTGGCCCGGGAGGCGCCTTGGAGTCCGGTCGAGCAGGAGTTGTTGGCCGTTCTGGCCGAGAGTTATGCCCATGCCTGGCTGGCTTTGCACCCGCATCATCGTGTGCAGCTGGGGCCGTTTCCTGACATACGCCGCCTTCCCCTCCTGGTTTTGGCGGCTGTTGTGGTTGGGGCGCTCGCCCTTCCTGTCGATCTTTCGGTCCTGGCGCCGGCTGAAGTCGTTCCCATCGATCCTGTCGTGGTGCGGTCCCCCCAGGATGGTGTCATCGACCAGTTTTTGGTGCGCCCCAACCGCATGGTCAAGAGTGGTGATATTCTGTTCACCCTGGACGACACCAACCTGCGTAACCGCCAGGATGTGGCGCGCACCGAAATGGAGTCGGCCCAGCAGGAGTATCGTCAGGAGGCGCAAAGGGCGGTCCTTGATGCGGATAGCAAGACCCGTTTGGCATTACTCCAGGGGCGTGTCGAGCAACGCCGGACCGAAGTGACCCATGTCGAGAACCTGCTGGAGCGCACCCGTGTGCGGGCCAGCCGGGACGGCATGGCCCTGTTTGAGGATGTCAACGATTGGTTGGGGCGTCCTGTCGCGGTGGGGGAGCGCGTTCTGACCCTGGCCAATCCGGCGGCCACGGAGCTGGAGATCCACCTCCCCGTTCCTGACGCTGTTCGCCTGGAACCCAACGCCGAGGTCAAATTTTTCAGCAACAATCAACCTGAGCAACCGTTACCCGCGCATCTTGTCGAAGCGGCCTTTCGTCCGACCTCCGCTCCGGAGGGGTTCTTGATCTATCGGCTGACGGCACGTTTTCCCAATGAGTTGACACCGCCGCGCATAGGTTTGCGTGGCACGGCCCGGGTTGTCGGGCAGGAGGTGTCCCTTTTCCACTTCCTGCTGCGCCGTCCCCTGGCAGCCCTGCGGCGCATGACCGGGATTTGACGCCATGACCACCCTCCCACCTTTGCGGGAGGAGCTCCACCTCTTTCCTGGCCCGCGCACCCGCGCCCATGCCCCGACATGGACCATTCACGATCCGGCCAGCAACCACTATTTTCGCATTGGTTGGCGTGAGTTTGAGATTCTCTCCCGTTGGAACATGGGCGGGGCCGAACAGATTGCAGCACGCACGTCACTGGAAACGCCCCTGCATGTGCGGGCGGAACAGGTTTTGGAGGTGGCCCGGTTTTTGACGGCCCACAATCTGGTGCGCATCCAGGGCAGATCCGATTTGGCCCGTTTGCGGCGACAATCCGCAGGGACAAAGCAGGGTTGGTTGCAGGTTTTATTTCACGCCTACCTTTTTTTCCGGATACCTTTGTTGCGACCGGACCGTTTTCTGGCCGCCATTCTGCCCTCCATGGCATGGGCTTTCACGCGGGGATTCTGGCTTTTCATGCTGGTCGTGACCCTGACCGGCCTGTTTCTGGCAGGCCGCCAGTGGGAGCTTTTTTTTTCCACCCTGACGAGAAGCTTTTCCGTGGAGGGCGCCATGGCTCTGGCCTTGGCTATTACGGTATCCAAGGTTGTACACGAATTTGGGCACATACTGGCTGCCAAACGGTATGGTTGCTCTGTTCCATCCGTTGGGGTGGCCTTTCTGGTGATGTGGCCGGTGCTCTATTCGGATGTGACGGGGGTGTGGAAACTTCCGGAGCGAAAGCAACGGCTCGCTGTCGGCGTGGCCGGGATGGCCGCCGAGCTGGTTTTGGCCTCCTGGGCCACCTTGCTGTGGAATTTTCTGCCGGATGGACCTGCCCGCAGTGCGGCCTTTTTTTTGGCCACCAGCGGTTGGACCCTGACCTTGATGGTCAACCTCAGCCCCTTTTTGCGTTTCGATGCCTATTACATGCTCTCGGACTGGATCGAGGTACAAAATCTCCATGCCCGCTCCGGGACTTTGGGACGTTGGTGGCTGCGCGAGCTGCTGTTGGGGTTGGGGGAACCGGATCCCGAACCCGACTTGCACCCGATCCGTTCATTTTTGATCCTTTTCGCGTATCTTTCCTGGATCTACCGGCTGATTTTGTTCTTGAGCATCGCCCTGCTGGTTTACTACTATTTTTTCAAACTCTTGGGAGTGGCTCTGATGTTGGTGGAAGTGGGTTGGTTCATTGTGCGGCCCGTGTTTTTGGAGTTGGGGGTGTGGTGGCGGTTGCGCCAGCGTTTGCACATCAACCTGCATACCTTGTTGACTGCTTTGGCCGTTGGCGGATTGATCTTTTTTCTTCTGCACCCCTGGCAGCATCGCATCGAGGTTCCGGCCTTGTTGCGGCCCGAGCATCCTCCCGGCTTGTATGCACCTGTTCCAGCCCGTTTGGATGCCTGGGAGGTGACCCGGGGGGATGTTGTCCGACCGGGCCAGGTTCTGGCCCGACTCTCCTCGCCGGATCTTGCCCATGAGATCAGGCGGACACAGACGGAAATCACCCTGCTGCGTCAGCAACTCTCCCTGCATGCCATTCAGGTGGATCTGTTGGACCAGCGTCGGGATATTCGGCAAAAGTTGCATGCGCGCCTGGCGGAAAATCAGGGATTCCTTCGCCAGCAGGGGCAACTTACCCTGGTGGCGTCTACAGCGGGTCAGGTTGTCCATCGTCTGGAGCATCTGCACCCTGGCGATTGGGTTGGCACCAACGAGCCATTGTTGGAGTTGGCCCACTTTCACCGTTGGGTCATCGAGGCCTACGTGGAAGAGACGCGGCGCGACCAGATCCTGTTTGGCGGCGAAGCGAAATTTTTTCCGGAAATCGGCGAGCTTCCCCCTGTGAGAGCAAGGGTGATGCGTGTCGAGGGGGCCAATGCCAAGCAGTTGCACCATCCCTGGCTGGGTTCGCATCTGGGTGGTGAGTTGCCTGCCAGGGCCAACCAGCAAGGCGAGGCCATACCCCTTACGGCGGTCTATCAGGTTCTTCTCGAACCCGTCGCCTTCCCCGACCACGGCATGATCCATATCTTGCGCGGCACGGCGCACCTGCCTGGTGAACCCCTCAGCATTCTTGGCGCTCTGTATCGCACAGCCCACAGTGCTTTTGTGCGCGAGAGCGGGTTTTAGGTTTATGTTTTGTTGACGAGTGGCCCAAAATGATCCATCTATTCCGTCCTATCCTGATTGTTTTTTTTCTGGCATGGCCGACACGGGCTGTTGCCGATCCGGCGACACCGGTGGGGGATCCACTCTGCCAGGCTGCTCCCATCCAGATGGCTGCGCTGCCGCAGTCCAAGGCCGGGTTGCTCGAACAAATCCTCAAGATGGATGAGCCTGACATGCAGATGCGGGGCAGGTTGGGCATTCTTGCGTTGGCGCCGGTGCAGGTGATGTTGCAATTGGATTATTTTGCCGGGGATCCGCAGCGTATTGTGGACCTGGTCTCGCTTTGGACCCAATCTCCGGCGCTCAAGGGGATGCGGTTGCCCTTGCACCATGTACGGATGGAAGGGGTCACGGCATGGATGGTGGGCAAGGGGATCGATGTGCGGATCCAGCAGGTGGCTTTACCGGAGGGAAGCCTGCATGATATTCATTTTCAAGGGGATGGCGGGAATCGTTGGGAGTTGGCCGCAGCAGATGGCGCGTTGCCCAGGATGCCGGAAGGTATTCCCGGCCTGCCGCCGTTGCACCATGTAAAATTTTCCACCTTGCGCGCTTCGGGCAATCGGCACTGTCCGGGTCGCATGGGCATGCCCACCCTGGAGGTCGATGGGATCCAGGTCAGCGACCCGCTTCTGGAGGTGTTGGATAGCACGCCGGGCCGCGAGGTGTGGCAGATGTGGGTTGGCCGCATCGAGGCGCCGGTCACTTCCGGGCGACCCTCTGCCACGGCGGACCCTCTCCTGTTTTGGCTTCAGGAGGCCCGGGGGGTTTTGCGGCAACTGACCCACGCCGTTGGTGCGGAGGCGCCTGCGGACGACGCGCCTTGGGTTGTTGAGCAGGGGACTCTCCATGTCGCCAGGCATGCGTCGCAGGTTGATGTGACCAACCTGCGTCTATCTGTCGGGAATATGCAGGTCCAGGGCCGTGCCAAAGTGGTGGAGCAACAACCCTCTGGATGGGTCATGGATCCCGATTTATTGCTGACAACCGATCAGACCACACAAAAGGCCTTTAAAAAGAGGTTGCGTTTGGGGCAAAGTCGGTCTGGTCATTGAAAAGAAGGTGTACCCGGCCACGAAACGGGGTCCAGGGGGCTGGCTCCCAGGCAGGGATTGGGACGGTGTCCTGGTGGGGTTCGGGGCGAAGCCCTGACAAAGGCTTTCATGTCCGGGCTTTTTCTCGCAAGAGATATAAATAGTTAAGTTTTTGGCGGCTGTGCAAGGAGGGTCGTATGATGGGTGCCAGGATGTCGGTCTCCCACAGGGGGATGGGATGGTTGTGGCGGGGGATCGCGGGTTTGACCCTCATGATTCTGGCCGGGTGTGCTTTCGTGCCGCTCAAACGCCAGATTGGACAGGATTTATGGGAGTTCAGTATTGTCGCTGCGGATCGGACCGGCAATCAAGCGATGGAGAGAGAGCTGATCCTTCAGGCCACTGGCCAGTGTTTGAACTTTACGGTTCTCCAGAAGAGTTATGAAAAAAGGTTCAACCAGAAAAAATTGACAGCCCGCATGCAATGTTCCAACGGAAAGGGCACTTTCCGGACCGCTGCCGGAAAAGTCATCGAGGCCGGTCCCATGCATGCCCCGATAACCGGCAAAGGGGTCTACGAATTTGACAATGGCAATGTCTACGAGGGGGAGGTCGTGGACGGGAAGCTCCATGGCAGGGGGGTCTACAAATATCTCATCGGCAATGTTTACGAAGGGGAGTTTGTCAACGATAAACTCTCGGGGAAGGGCCTCCTCAAATTTGTCAACGGGGATGTCTATGAGGGGGATTTTGTCGACAACATCAGGACCGGAAAAGGTCATTGCACATTTGCCAACGGCAACGACTATGTCGGGGATGTGGTCAATGGCCGGATAACGGGACAGGGTGTCTTTAAATTTGTCAATGGCCGGGTCTATGAAGGGCAGTTTGTCGATGGGCACCCGGTGACAGTCTCCTCACCCGGGGATCTTCAACTCTGGAAAAGTGTTGGGACGGTCACGGAACAATTCATAGATGCCTACAATAAATCCAGGAGAGGCCAGGGGGGGGGCTGGTTCGGGAGATCCTCCTGGAGAGGTCGAGGCCGAAAGCGAGGTCGAGGCCGAAAGCATGGATGAAGAGCCGAAAGATCACCCTTGATCACCGACAACGCACGGCACGAAGAGGCGCTCCCGCGCATGGGCTCGGCCCGGATGGTGGATGGACCTGCCGGTTTGTCTCTTCTACGCAGGGGGAGTGGCGGGCGACGGCAGGCCTTTTTCCAGTTTTTCCAGCCATGTCAGCATGGCCTGGGCAGCCTGCTGCCAACGGGGCTCCAGCATGATGGCATGGGCGGTGTTGGGGAGGATGATGGCTTCGGTTCCGTACCAGGAGGCAGTCAGTTTCACTTCGGAAACGGGTACGAAGCGGTCGTTGGCTGCGCCGAGGACCAGCACGTTGGGCAGTGAATTGGGCAGAGGCGCAAAAGGGCGCCACCCCATCAATTCCATGCCCACCACCCAGGATTCGTTACCGGCTTCCTGGACGAAATGGCGAAAATCCTGGTCAGGGAAGCCGGGGGAGAAGAGTCCTTCTCGTACCGTGCGCTGATGCACACGGCGGGCTCCGGCAAACATGAGGACAGCCAGCTCCCACCACAATGCCGGATTTTCAAAAAACATGCGCCAGACCGCTGGGGTCAATCCGTAGGGTGGTACCGAAGCCATGAGAACCATGCCTGCCACTTTGTGGCCGGAATTGCGCATGTACTCCTGGACCACGGCCCCACCCAGGGAGTGACCAACCAGGATGGTTGGTCCCGGCAATTGTCGCAGGGCTGTCTCGATATCGTCGGCGTAATCGGCGAGGGTGTACCAGCCGATGCGCTCGGCGCCGGGACTGCGCCCATGGCCGCGCAGGCTGAGGGCATGGGCAGGGTAACCCCACTCTGCAAAACAGGGCAGGAAATGGGGCGACCAAACCCAGGCGCCCACGCACATGCCGTGGACAAAGAGCAGATTGTAGGGACGTGGGTGGCCCGTAGGCAGGGCAGAGAGAATTTCCAGTTTCATGGACCAGGTGTCGAATGCAAAAGGGTGTGCCAGCAGGCGCCGGGAGGGTTGTGCCGGGGCCAGGCACGGGGTCTCCCCTTCAGGTTGATTTCCCACAGGGAGCGTTAGCAATGTTTTGGCCAGTTTTTTTCCCCCGGGTGGTGTACCAGATCAGCCAAAGATTGCTGACCATGATGATCACCCCCCCCAGGATGGTCTGCCCATCAGGGATTTCCTGGAAAAACCAGTACCCGATCGACCCGGCGATCAGGATGCGTGTGTAGTCGAAAGGGGCGATCATGGTGGCTTCACCGACGGCATAGGCCTGCACCAGGGCGGATTGGGCCACTGTGGCGATGCCGCTCACCAAAAGCAGCAGCAGCAATTGTTGCATGCTGGGCGACTTCCAGAAGAGGCAGGCCAATGGAAAGGAGAACACGGTCGAGGCGACGGCATAACGGCCCAGAATCGTCATGGTTTTTTCCGTGGCCGTCATTTTCTTGATGACGGTCGTGACGATGGCGATCAAAAAAGGACTCAGGACACCGATCAAAATCAAGGGATCGAACCCCTTGGCGCCAGGACGGACCATGACCAGAATGCCGCAAAAGCCGATGCAGGTGACCACCCAGCGCCGGGGATCGTTGGGTTCTCCCAGAAACAGGAGCGCCAAAGGAATCATGAACAAGGGCGTGGTGAAAGAGAGGGCCGTGACATCGGCCAGAGGGAGGAGAGCATAGGCGTAGAATGTTGTGACCATGGCGGTTGTACCCACCAGAGCCCGCATCATGTGCATGCTCTGCCGGTTCGAGCGAAGGATCTCCCTGCCTTGTCGCCACAAAAAGGGGGCAAGCCACAACAAACCAAACAGGCAGCGGAAAAAAACAATTTGAAATGGGTGAATATCCTGTCCGATGATCTTGACCATGGCTCCCACGACCGAAAAAGCGGCTCCGGAGAGGAGGATCCAGACAATACCATGTAAATTGGAGGGGGAGTCAGACCAACGCTGCCGGGTTGCGAGGAGTAGGGAGCGCATCCGGACATGGGCAAAGTCGTGGCTGATCAAGAGTGGATCTTTTGTTGCATCGGAAGGATCGGGGATGGACTCTCTGGATTCGGGCACGTTGTGCAGTTACACGCGGGTGGGGCTCAAGATGTTTGTGGAAATGCTGCCATGGACCGACAATATACCTTGATTCTTCAACATATGGAACGCCGTTACGGTGTGAGCGTCCTGCGCCAGCGTCTCACCATGGGTCGGCGGTCGGATATGGATCTGGTGGTTGCAGGGAACCAGGTGTCCAAATTTCATGCGGTCGTCTCTTTTGAACAGGGACACTATTTTTTGGAAGATTGCAGCCGGAATGGAACCTATCTTTTGGGAAACAAGCGTGCGGTCGTTCACCTTGTCCGGGGCAGAGCGAGGCTGGAGGCCAGAGGCCTGATCAGCCTGGGTGTCCGGCCAGGATTGACCATGAGTGCGGAAATTCAGTATTGGGCCGAGTTGACTGGAGTGCCCGACGCCGACTTTTCATCGAGTGTCGTGCCGACATCGGATTTGCCTTGAGCGGAAATATTTGTTCAACATCCACCCGGGGTTTGCTTGTTTACAGGTAACGATTCACCACCCGGCAACGAAACGGGGTCCAGGGGGCTGGCTCCCTGGCAGGTCCAGGACAGCGTCCTGGTGGGGTTCGGGGCGAAGCCCTGACAAAGGCTTTTATGTCCAAGTGTTACGGGGTCCAGGGGGCTGGCTCCCTGGCAGGTCCAGGACAGCGTCCTGGTGGGGTTCGGGGCGAAGCCCCGACAAAGGCTTTCATGTCCAAGCTTTTCTTGCAAGGGTGATGAATGGTGACGTTTACAGCTGCTCAAGGGAGCCATTTTCCAGATCATAGTACCAGGCGTGCAAGGTCAGAGTGCCTTGTTTGACCCGGGCGGCGACCCAGGGAAAGGTCATGAGGTTGCCACGCGAATGCAGGGCTGCGGCCTTTTCGCAGGCGCGGGCTCTCTCCTGCCCGCTCATGGTTGGGTTGTGTTGCAGGACGCTTTCTCTGGCCTTCCGGGCGATGGACATCCATTTGCCGAGGAAGTCGCTTGGTACGTTGTCATCTTTGTCGAGGAGCGTCTGGATGCCCCCGCAGCGGGCATGGGCAAGGATGACGATGTGTTTGACCAGCAGTTTGGTAACGGCAAATTCAAGGGCTGCGCTGGTGCCGTGATAATGTCCTTCGGCCTCAAACGGGGGGACAAGGTTGGCAACATTGCGGATGACAAAGATGTCCCCGGGGGAGACATCGAAAATGAAGGCCGGGTCGACGCGGGCGTCGCAGCACGCAACAATTGCCACTTCCGGCGCCTGTCCCTCGATCAGTTTGTGCAGTGCTGCCTGGTTATGGGAAAAATATCCCGAAATAAATCTCTTGTACCCGTCGAGAAGCTTGGTTGGAATCATGATTGTATCTCACGGAAAATCGCAGCAACAACGTTGACCAAACCTTCTTGGGGAGAGTGCCGGCGACGAGGGGGGCCTACGACGGCTTGGCCTGACAAAGTCGATGGGCGGTTTTCTGAAAAATTTCCGCATCCCGGACAAAAGCCAAAGGTGTCTCGCGTCCGATTTCGTCCCGAATGACGAGGCGGGAGAAACAGTGTTTTTTCCAGGGACGATGGCGCAGGAGCGGCCAGGGGTGCTCTTGAAGCGTGATGGTCGTGCCCTGGACCAATGGCCAGCTTTGTGTGTGCAGACGCCAGGTACGGGTTTGATGGACAATTCGCCGTGATGTCAGGGTCAATCGGGTAAACTCCCGGCGCCAGATGGTGCGGGCGAAGAGAACGATGGTAGCCAGCACGGAGAAGAACAGGCCGGTCAAGCCAAATCTGGCCAGGGGGAGCAGATGCAACGGTGGTGAGTCGGTCAGCAACAACTCTTGCAGGGAGGGGAGGGAGAAAAAGTGGTGCCTGATCTTGAGGTTGACCAAGCCCAGAAAAAAGAGGGCCACAAGGCCCAAACAAACAGGAAGGATGTAGACACAACCACTCAGGATGGTCTGTTGCATGACCAACTCGTCCGAGGCCAGAGAAAAGCCCAACTTGTTGGCAGGCAGAACACGGTATTTGCGGAACATGGGAATCGTCAACTCCAATATCGAGCCAAGGCAACACGAGCGCGGGCCGGATTTTTGACTGTCGAACATCAGCCACCCTTCCCGGGGCCACAGTAATCGATTTTTGTGACGGCGTCATGCTATTTTGTTGCGTTCGCAGGGGCTTCTCACGGTGGTGGTACGGGCAGGGGAGGGGGCGTCATGAGGGTGCTGGGGCGTGGCGTGGCGTCGCCAAAATTATTGGCCAGATAGTCGAGTATTTTCTCCCGGGCTTCGCGGGAGGGTTCAGGCATTTTTTTTTCGGACACCATCAATCGCAGGGTTTCATCCCAGACGCGGCGGTTCAGCCGTTGCTGTTTGACAAGCATCAGGGAGTGGCACCCCTGGCAGGCGAAGTAAACCTCCTTGCGCCCGTTTCCTTCTGGCAATCCACCCCAATCCAAGGGCATGACGACCGCATCCCGATCAGACTCCGAGGCGCCTGAACCGGAGCGTGTGCTCAGAAACGCCAATAGATTTTGTCGCAGGTCGGTGTCAGGCAAGCCTGAATACTTCATCCGGATGCCGGGCACCTGGCCGGCAGAGGAGGCCAGAAAGCGATCCAGCATGGCCATGTCCCACGGAGCATTTTTCCCCCAGGCTTTCAATCCATTGCTGTATGGGTAGCCGGGCAGGGATGCCACTTTGCGTCCCACAATGCCCCACAGATTGGGGCCGATCCGATGGCCCTCTCCGATGCTGACGGGGTGACAGGCAAAACAGTTTCTTCGATAGACATCCTTGCCTTGATCGACTGAATCCCGAAGGTCATCGCCTCGTGCCGGGGTGGCCATGAGCATCAGCATGAAAACGAGAATGAGATCCAGGCGTGTCATGGCTGCTCCCCTTCAAGCCGGAGTGGCGATGAGGGTTCATGTGAAAACGAGCATGAGGTTCGGGCGTATCACGGGCGCGTCCCCTTCAAGCCACCCTCACGGCGATGCGGTGCATGGCGTTGCCGAGAAATCCGCCTGGATTCCAGGCAATGGCAAAGGGTTGTGCATTTCCCATGCTGTCGGTGGCGCGGGCCCAGATCTCGAAATAGCCTGCTGAGGGGAAGGTGATGTCGGCGTTCCAATGTTGCCAGGCATATTTGTTGGCGGCTTCGGAGAGGTGTGCCTTGAACCAGGTGGCGCCGAAATCGATGGAGAGTACAACCTCACGCACGGTATTCTCCCCGGCCCAGGCGTGACCACGTACCGCGACTTTTTTGCTGGTTGCGTCAACTTTGGTACCACTCTGGGGAGAAGTGATGAGGGACTTGACCGGCATGGCTGTGATGATCCTGGAGAACAGGGCCTCGGGTGCCTCTTCACCGGGTTGAAGGGGGCGTTCGGGCAGGCGATAGGATGTTCCGGTCATCCCCTTGCCGTCGTGAACCACGTCGCGCAACTGGATGCGATTCAGCCACTTTTGCGATGCCGAGCCGACCCAACCAGGAACAACCAGGCGCAAAGGGTGCCCGTTGAGAGAGGGAATGGGGCCATCGTTCATGGCAAAGGCGATGAGGGTGTGGGGTTCCATGGCTTTTTCCATGGGAATGCCGCGGGAAAGAGCGGGTTTGTCGGGATCCGCCAGGTCGCGGTCGGCGCCATGGTGGGCGGTGTAAAGGGCTGATTGTTTGGGGCCGGCGGCCTTGATGACATCGGCGAGACGCACCCCGGTCCATTTGGCGCAGGCGACGGCGCCGACCGTCCATTGATTGCCCCTGGCAGGGGGATTGAAAAAAGCCCGGCCATTGCCACCGCATTCAATGGTGGCCAGTTCCGAGACCACGGGAAATTGACTTTGCAGGTCGCGGATGGTCAGGGTCAGGGGCTTCTCCACCTCGCCATCAATGGTCAGGGTCCAGGCGGCGCCATCGACCTGCTCCGGCACGCTGCCATGGTTGCGTACAAAATGCCGGGAGGTGGGTGTGATGTCATCGTTGAGCAGATGTGCCGGCGACTCAATGTTGATGGGTTTGTCGCCCAATACCGTCATCCCCTCTTTGCCAGGCATACCGGCCAAAGCCTCCTCGGCCATGGCGATGGGAATCAAGCCGGAAGGCATGTCGCGGGAGAAGGGGATGGCGGCTCCCAGCATGGCGGACATGGCAGCCAGGCCGGCCCCTTTCAGAAAGCCGCGCCGATCAGCTTCCGCGATCCGGCCAAAAAAATCCTTGTCAGCCGCTACGGGATCCTGGGCATATTGTTGCAGCATATTTTGTGGCAAGGAGATTTTTCCCGAATGATCGTTCACGAATCTGTTCCCCATATGATGTCGCCTCGGCGAAAAAATCGATACTGGTGGTGATTCTGGCTGCGGCTCAGGTTACCCCCTTTGCCTTCAGGAAGGGAACATACCTCATGTCCTGCTCCATGATGTGATCCCGCAACCAGGATTTGGCGATGTCGAGGGTCTCCATGGCCACGGTAAACTCGCCGGCCTTGAATCTTTCGTTCAGTTGAGCGACCTGGGCGACAAGTTTGGTGTGTATGGCGAGATGTCCTTCCGTTTCCGGATAATGATGTTGACGAAACAGTTGGGCTTCGTGATCAAAATGGGTAGAGGTGTACTGGAGCAGCTCGGAGAGGATCTCACCGATCGCCTCCTGTCCGCGTCCCTGCTCCATGGCTCTGTGAATATTATTCAGTAGATCCAGAAGTTTACGATGGGAAACATCGATGGAATCGATGCCGGTCGCCAACTGTTCGGACCAGGGGAAGAACTGGCCGTCATGGGAGGCGCTTTCGCTTTCGTTGCGGTAGATGGCGTCCATGAGGGTAAAAAGTTCCCGGCAGGATTGCAGGTATTTGCCCATTTCAAGGTTCATGACGGTGGCATCGACACGATCCCGTTTTGCCATGGACATGGCCAGGGAGCGGGCCAGATCGTGAGTGGCGCGGTTGTATTGGGCCAGTTGCGAGAACGATGGGTGTTCGCCAGATCGAGTCTGTCCGGCGTTGTGGATCCAGGCGCCCAGTTCGGTTTGGTCGGCGCCTGGAATATCGTCAGGGGAGAGTTCCATCCGGCCTGTGCTGGCCATCTCCAGCCGGCTTTGCAGATCCAGAAAAAAGCCCTTGGCGCGGCGGACATTGAAGGGAGGTTGGGACATGGTCAAGGAGGCCTGGGTGGCGTAGAGGGCCCCGCTCATGTTTTGCAACACATCTCCCATGCGCTGGAACTGGATGGCCGATCCCATCATCATGCTGGCAGTCTGGGTTGCTTGATCCATCCGATCGGCGACTGTTGTGGAGATGGCCATGGTTTGGTTGGCGGATGCAAGAATGGATGCGGCGAACTCCTTGGCTTCACGACTCTCCTGGGCCACAAAACCGGCTGCCGTAGCCACCTCGGCGGCTGACCGGGCGACCTCTCTGGTGCCGGTGGCAGCCTCGGCGGCAGCCCGTGCCACGTCTTCGGCAGCCATGTTCAGTTCCTGGGTGTTGCGGGTCACTTCTTCGGCGGCTTCGGCCACGGCAGCCATGGAGTGAGCGATACCCTCGATCGTTTTGGTTTGGGTATCCACCGAAGTGGTGATTTCTGCATTGGCCTGATTGATACGTTGGATACTTTCGGTGATTTCGGCGCTGGCCCGGGTGACATCTTCGGTTTTTTGGCGAATATCTTCCGTCTTTTCGTAGATCATGCGTGTGGCATCGGCGGTTTGCCGGGCGAGTTCCTTGACCTCATTGGCAACGACGGCAAAACCCTTGCCGGCTCCACCTGCCCCGGCGGCCTCGATGGCGGCATTCAGGGAGAGCATGTTGGTTTGCTCGGCAATGTTGTTGATCACCTCTACCACATGACCGATCTCGCGGGCGGAGTTGGCCAGTTCCTTCATGACGGTCTGGTTTTCCGTGGCGTTGAGATTGGCCTGCTCGGATTCACGGCTGGCTGCCAGGCAGAGTTCTCTGATCCCGATGATGGCGGAACTCATCTCCTGGACCGAGGAGGCGACGGTTTTGACCGAACCATCCACCTGTTCCAGGCTTTGATTCACCCCGCCGATATTGGCGGTGATCTGCTCGGCTGCCGAAGCGATGGTATTGATGTTGGTGCTGGCTTGTTCCGTACCTGTTGCAATGGTGTTGACATTGTTGGCCACCATGTCGGCAGCGTCGGCGATGGTGTTGATGTTGGCGTTGGCCTGTTGGACGGCGTTGGCGACCTGGTTGATCTCCTGGTTGAGAACGACGTTCTGTTCCTGAACATCCCGGGCCAGAGATTGGGAACAGGTGGCATCATCGCGGACCTGATTGCGAATCTTGACCACTTCGGTCGCGCAGGCTGTCATGCTGCCGGAGTGGAGGCTGATGATGCGCATCAGTCGTTCCACATTGTCCGCCAGGCGATTGATGGAATTTGCCATTCCGTGCGTTTTGCCGCTGGGATCGGTGAAGCGGACGGTCAAATCCCCGGTGGCCAGGCGATGCAGGATATCCACCATCGTCCGGATGTCACCCCCCATCTGCTCAAGGATGCTGCGGGCAATCAGCAGGGTGCCGCCGGCCAGAATGGCCATCAGGAGCAGGATTTCAGCCAATTCGGTTCTGGCATTGGCCCAGAACGCAGCATCCACGTCGTCCAGGTAGATGCCGGACCCGATCACCCAACCCCACGGTCCGAATCCTTTGACAAAGGATATTTTTTTCTCGGGGGCCAAGCCAGCCGAACGGGGCCAGGAGTATGCGACCAATCCTGAACCATCCTTTTTGACCTTCTCCACCATGATCCGGAACAAGTGGATTCCGTCGGGATCTTTCGTTTCCGAGAGATCCTGCCCGTCCAATTCGGGCTTGATCGGATGGTGGATCATGCGCGGGTGCATGTCGTTGATCCAGAAATAGTCATCCTTGCCGTAGCGCAACGCCGAGATGGTGGCCATGGCCTCCTTTTGCGCCTGACTCCTGGAGGTGAGGCCGGATTTTTCCCGGGCATGGTGAAACTCCAGGATGCCGTAGGCCGTTTCCACAACGTGGCGTGTTTTGGTTTCCCGATCTTCCAGCATTTGGGCCTTGATCATTCCGAGACCCAATCCACCCAGAGTCAGGGAACTCATGATCCCCAGAACGAGGATCAGCGAAAGCCGTTGCCGAATCGTCAGGTGAGAAAGGTCCATTCGCCTGAAGGGGGAGGTGAATTTCTGTATGATATGATCTTCTTTTTCGACCATGTTTGTTTTCATGGGCCATGATCCAGTCTGGAGAGACCCGTCGTGTGGGTAGGTGAACAGGCAACGAAACCGACATCCACCGCGAGGATACACCGGGTCATGCATAAACGAAACAGGCCTCCTGAATTGATCGGACGCCGGGCGCGCTGCACGTTTTGCCAGCGAACAGGTGTCAAAAACAGGTGCAAGTTGCATGTCGTGCTTTTGACGAACCAGGTTGATGTCGTTTTGAAGGGGTCATCGATCGCCCGGCAACGCATCGGGATCCAGGGTGTCGGTTTTCTGGGGGGCTTGGTATATATCTTGCAATGGTTTTTCGCCAAAATCATGGACGGTCGCAACAAGCTTGACGCAGTGAACAATAAAGATGCTTGGCTTGGTCGAGTCCGTCACCTTTCTGCCCATGCCCAGAGTGAGGAGTCAGCAAAATGGCTACGATATTGACCCACGGCACCGACAAGCACCACCATCACTCCCACCATCTGCTGGATTTATTGGAGGTGATTTTCGCTGCCCTTTTGGCCATGTTCATGGCAACAGCTGTCGTGCCGCTTTTGTTCATGAATCGTTCGGGTGTGGAAAAACAGGTGACTGCTCAGAGCAACCCCCTCCCCATGGCGGTCATGGAGGGGGATATGAGGCAGGTCGACCTTTTGTTGGCCAAGGGAAAGGGTCTGAACGATGTGGGGCCGGGCAACATGACTGCCTTGATGTGGGCGGCCAGCGAGGGGAATGTGCCGGTTCTCGAAAAGCTGTTGGCCTCCAGTGTGGATGTCCAGGCTGGCAACGTCTGGGGACAGACGGCCCTGATCCTCGCTTCCCAATGGGAAAATCCGGTTGTTGTCGATGGACTCCTGGCGCATCGGGCTGACCCGAACGCAACCACTCGGAGCGGGCGGACTCCCCTGATGCAGGCGGCGAAATATGGCCAGGTGGCTGCGATCCAGCTTCTGGTCGGGGCTGGATCCCGGGTCAATCATCGGGATCGCAGTGGGAACACGGCTCTTATGGATGCCGTGCGGCATGGCTCTCTGGCCTCCGTGGAGGCGCTTCTGAAGGGGGGCGCTGATGTCAATCTGCAAAACAAGTCGGGAGACAGTTCCCTGATGTTGGCTGCCGAGCGTGGCCATGTGGGTGCGGTGCAACGGCTTCTCAAGGCGGGCGCCAATCCGCTGCTGCGCGATGCAGATGGTTTGACAGCTCGTGCGATCGCCAGAGAAAATGGCCACGAAGGTGTTGTCCAGGTGCTTTCGCAGGCAGAATTGGCCGGTTGATAGAGACGAGAGGGGAGAAGCTCCTTGCCTTCCCGCCGTGCAGCGCAGTTGCTTCTCCTCTTCCTCCTGCTCCTTTATGCGCGGGTCATCTTTGGTGACTGGGTCAACTGGGATGACCTGATCTACTTTCTGAATCCCCATCTCCAGGATGGCTTCTCCCCGGCGTTCCTGCGTTGGGCGTGGGCGGATACGGATACGGTTCACCAGTGGATCCCCGTGACTTGGATGTCGATCCAGCTGGATCGGACTCTTTTTGGGGTCAATCCGGCGGGATCTCATCTGGTCAACCTTGCGATTCATGCAACCAATACATTGTTGTTGCTGTATTTATTGCATCGCATGACGGCGCGATTTTGGCCCTCGTTGGCCGTGGCGGCCTTGTTTGCGTTGCATCCACAACATGTCGAGGCGGTCGCCTGGGCCACTGAGCGCAAGGAGCTGTTGGCGGCATTGTTTGGTCTGCTCTCCCTGCACCAGTACGTCATTTTTGCCCGGGCGCGGGATGCGAACCTGCCCGGGTTGGACTCCCGGGTTGTGAGGCCGCTTGCCCTTTCCCTGGTCTGTTATTTTCTCAGTTTGCTGGCCAAACCCATGTGGATCACCTTGCCAGCTCTCCTGTTGCTCCTGGATGGGTGGCCCCTGGGACGCCTGCGGCGGCCATGGTTGCCTCTGTTGCTGGAAAAAGTGTTTTATTTACCCATCATGATCGGCATCATGTGGGTCACTTTCCGCGTCTATGAGACCCCCTCGTTTGCCCCGGACGGGGTCTCTTTCCTGGATCTGCTCCCCTATGCCCTGGTCAACGACATACACTATCTGGTGTCCACATTCTGGCCTGTTGGTTTGGCCCCGCTCTACCCATTTCCCCTGGTGAGACCGGGTCTCCTGGAAGTGGGGGGCGCTGTTGGGCTGCTTCTGGCCGGAACGGCTCTGGTTTGGCGGCTGGCTCGTTCACGTCCCTGGCTTTTGCTGGGGTGGTTGTGGTTTTTCGGGACGTTGTTGCTGGTGTCGGGGGTGATCCACGCGGGTCGGCATGCTACCACGGACCGTTTTACCTACCTGCCACACATGGGCCTCTTCACGGCTCTGGTGTGGGAGGTGGATGCCTGGGCAACCCGCTGGCGGCTCAGGCCCCAGGTCATGGCAGGTGCGACCGGGCTGCTCCTGATGGTCTGTGCTTTTTTGACCTGGAATCAGATCGGCTTCTGGCGCGACAGCATGACGCTCTGGTCACACACCGTTGCCACCACGCGGAACAACCATTACGCCCACTACATGTTGGCAGGTCTGTACATGGAAGAGCGCAACCTGGAACAAGCCGCGAAGGAGGTGCAACAGGCCTTGGCCATCATGCCTGGGCAGATCGACTATGCCATCTTGCAGGCGGATATCTCTTACCGGCGTGGCAACAAGGCGGCTGCCTTGCAGATGCTGAGCGAGATGACCCGGATGCACCCCGAAGTGGCCAGGATACGGCTCAAGATGGCCATGATGCACATCCAGGAAAAGGCATTTTCTCAGGCGCTGCCCTTGCTGCGGTCTATCGTCGATCCGCATGTACCGGAAGGATCCTCTTCAACCTATGCAGCGGAGAGCATGGAGGCCGCATTCAATCTGGGTGTGGTCCTGGTCGCACTGGGAGAGAGTGTCGAAGCCGAGGGGCATTTTTTGCGTACTTTTCGCGCCCAGCCTTGGCTGATTCCGCAGCGCTGCATCCTGATGCGCTTGTTTGCCCATGATCCAGACTCTGACCAGGAGGTCTGGAAGCGTCTCGCCGGAACGTTTTGCCCCGACGTTGGATCAGCGGCCCGGATGGTTCCGTAACCGGAATATCATGTCCCCTCCATATGGCGAGCTTCATCGAGGAGCATGACCGGGATGTCATCCCGGATCGGGAAAGCCAATTTTTCATGGCGACAAACCAACTCCTGGGCCTCTGGATGATACTCCAGAGACTCCTTGCATTGCGGGCAGACCAGGATATCCAACAACTCTTTGTCGATCATGGAGCATTCCTTCATGATGAGGTGTCCGGGAGTGGTTCCAGGCCGATCAGGTGGCGAAAGTGGCGTTCGGCGTCGAGAAGTCGGCCACCGAATCGGGTCAGGCCGGCGCTGCTGATGCGGAACAGGTTGATATGCTCCTCGGGTGATAATGGGGCAAAACCATTCGGCCAGTCCAGGGTGGCCATGGCGTGGTGTTCAGCGGGGCTGATGGAAAAAATATGACGGGTATAGGGCAGGCCACAGGTTTGGCAAACCGTCTGGGCCCGCCGCACCGAAAAAAAAGTCAAGGGTTCGGTATGGCCGCAACCTGCGCAGGAGTCGGTGCGCCAACCGTAACCGATGGTGCGCAGGGTTACACCCTGGATGAAAGCCAGGAGTGCCAGGGGGCTTTGTTTGGCATCCAATTGATCCAGGACTGTTTCTGTCAGATCAAACAATTCCGGATGGGGATCCCCGGGAGGGAGGAAACGGTAAATCATCTCCTGAATGACCTGGGCCGAGGCCATGGCCAGGGGTATCTCTCGCAGAGAGTGGCGCCCACGGACGATGTCGGTTTGCAGGAGAGTGCCCAACGCATGGGCCGGATGGAAATGACCGAGAATGTTGATGGTGTGAAACCCGGCCAGCGCAGCCCGCTCGGACCCTTTGCGGCTGCGGATACCTCGGGCGAGGACGGATTGCGTGCCACGCTCCCGGGAAAAATAGTGGATCACGAGGGAAGTTTCCTGAAAGGGAATGCGGCGTAACACCAGGGCTTGATCACTGCACTTCACGATCCGACCCTTCCCAATAGCCAAGAGCATTCAGCAGGCGCACGTTGCCCCGCCACCCCTTGCGAACCACCACCTGGAGCTTCAGGTGTACACGACAAGCCAGAAAGCGTTCCAGATCATGACGGGCGGCAGTACCAATTTTTTTCAGCATGGCGCCGCCCCGGCCTATGACAATCCCTTTTTGTGAATCACGGTCCACAAGGATAAGCGCTGCGATGTGAATCTGGTCGTCCGCCTCCTGGAGGCTTTCAACCTGGACGGCTACATGGTAGGGTAACTCCTGTTGCAGATGCATGAACAGTTTTTCGCGCACCATTTCAGCGGCGATAAAACGTTCCGGCTGGTCGGTCCACTGGTCGTCCGGAAAGTAGGCCGGCCCCATGGGCAGGAGGGAAAAAATCCGGGACATGAGGTGGCCCACATTCTCTCCGGTCAGGGCCGATATCAGGGCAAACTCGGCGATGGCAATGCCAAGCTCCGTCGCCTTGGCTTCGCACCCGGAGAGCAGGGGGAGCAGGAGAGGCCGGGGGATACAGTCAACCTTGTTGACCACCAGAAAGGTTTGTTGCTTCTTGCCTGACAGGCGGGCAAGGATTTCCCAATCCTCTTCGGTGGCCCCCGCCGTGGCGGTGATGAAGTAGAGGATCAGGTCGGCATCGTCGCACGCCCCATAGGCGGTTTGCATCATGACCTTGTCGAGGGCGTGACGGCTTCCCTGGTGGATTCCCGGTGTATCCAAAAAGACCATCTGACCGTCAGGACGGTGTACCACACCCAGGATGCGCGTGCGCGTCGTCTGGGCCTTGGGGGTGACGATGGCTGCCTTGTGCCCCAACACCTGGTTCAGGAACGTCGACTTGCCCATGTTGGGTCGTCCGACGATGGCTATGAAACCGGAGCGGTAGGACGCTCCGGCTTTCATAGCTCTTCATCATCATCGACGGCATTGTTGGTACGGCGAACTTTTTCCAGATGCTCTTCCTTGGTTTTGCAATCGATGCACAGGTCGGTAACCGGACGGGCTTCCAGGCGTCGCAGGCCAATCTCCACGCCACAATTTTCACAAAACCCGTAATCGTCCGCTTCGATATTATCGATGGTGCGGTCAATCTTGGAGATGAGCTTGCGCTCCCGATCCCGGGTGCGCAGTTCAAAATTACGATCGGTTTCCAGACTGGCGCGGTCCGTGGGGTCGGCGAAGATCGCTTTCTCCTCGTTCATGATCGAGACGGTTTTCTCGGCCTCCTCGATCAGCTGATTCTTCCACTCCAGCAGCAACTTGCGGAAGAAGGCACGTTGAATAGGGCTCATATAAGGTTCGTCCGGGGAGGGACGGTACCCGTCAGGGACGTGGATATCGGCAATTTTGCTCATGGTCTGTTTCTCCAGGGCAAAAGACCCTTTTCATATCGAAGAGGCCAAAGATCCGATGACTGGTTGGGATCTGCTGGCGGACGGCGGCATCTGCAACGGAAATACCCCGGCATTTATTTCTAAAAACAGAGATGATAGAGGATTTTGCACAGCAGGTCAATTCAAAACGCGCTTTGACGTCACATGCCTGGCGGAGGGGGGAAGATTTTTCCCGGGTTGAGGATCCCTTTTGGATCGAACAAATCCTTGATGCGGCGTTGCAGGTCGAGGGTCGGTCCGGGGATCTCCTGGTCGATGAAGGCTTTTTTCTGCATGCCGACGCCATGTTCACCGGACAGGGTTCCTTCCAGAGCGAGAACCAGGGAGAAGATCCGGTCGAGGACCGGCTTGACATAGTCCAGGCTGTGGGAATTCTTGGGGTCGGCCAGGAGATTGACGTGGATGTTGCCGTTTCCCCCATGCCCAAAATTGACGATGGGAATGCCGGTCTCATGGGCAATGGCCGCCAGGCCTTCGATCAGCTCCGGCAGACGTGAAACAGGGACGACTACATCCTCGTTGATGCGGCGCGGCGCTATTTTTTTCAGGGTGGGCGCCATGGCATAGCGGGCCTCCCACACGGAAGCGGCATCTTCCGGGGTTGTGGCCTGGATCACTTCCAGGGGGTGGTAGTGCTGAAGCGTGGTGAGGATATGCCGGACAAGGGATGCCACCGCATCGGTATCGCCGGACACCTCAAGGAGCAGCATGGCCCGGGCGTCCGGGTGCAGGGCGATCTGACCCACTTGCCGCAAAATGTCCAGGCAGGCCGGATCCATGAACTCGATGGCTGTTGGTGGGGTCTCTTCAATCATCAGGGCAGAGATGGCTTGGGTGGCATCCGGGACGGAGCCAAAGGTGGCCCGGAGGAGGCGACGCACCTGCGGGAGTGGAGCCAGGCGCAAGGTTGCCCGGGTCACGATGGCCAGAGTGCCTTCGGAGCCGATCAAAAGGCGGGTCAAATCATAACCCACCACCCCCTTGGTGGTCCGACCCCCGGTCTGGATAATGGTGCCATCGGCGAGGACTGCCTCCAGCCCCAGAACCCAATCGCGGGTTACGCCATAGCGGGGGGCGTTGGCGCCAGCCGCACACATGGCGATGTTGCCGCCGACGGTGCAGGCCCGGGCCGAGGAGGGGTCCGGCGGCCAAAAAAGATGGTGGGGTTGCAGGGCAGATTGCAGATCGGCGTTGACCACGCCGGGGCCCACCACAGCGAGGCGATCCTGTGGGCGGATTTCGTGAATGCGGTTCATGCGTTGCGTGGAGAGAACCAAACCACCCTGGAGCGACAGCGAACCCCCCACGTTGCCGGTGCCCGCGCCGCGTGGCGTGACCGGGACCGCCATCTCCTGGCAAAGCGCCAGGGTTTTTGCGACAGCGGCGGTTGTGGTTGCCATGAAGATGGCCTGGGGACGCAGGCGGATGCCGGTGTTGTCCCAGGCGTAAGCCTCCAGGGAGGCCGGATCGGTCAGCAGACGCGCCGATGAACCGGCTGCAATGGCCTGTAAACCGGCCAGGAATCCTTCCGGCAATCGAACCATCACTTTTTCCGCTGGGCATCCGCTTCGATGTCTACGTAGGAGACCACTTTTTCCACCCCGGATACATTGCGGGCCACCTCCAGGGCGCGATCCCGTTCCATGATCGTTGCGGTCACGCCGGTCAGGTAGACCACTTTCTTGGTGGTCTGGACGTGAATGCCCAATCCACTGGCGATCTGATCCGCCAGAAGCGCCACTTTGACCTTGTTGGTGAGCCAGGCATCCGCAGCCAGATCCGAGGTGGTCACCTGTTCCACCTTCAGTTCCGAAATGACCTCCCACACTCCCATGGTGTTTTTGGCGATGCGGATGGCCTCGGCAATCTCTTTTTCAGAGGATGCGGTACCGGTGAGAAGAACCTGCCCCAGATAGACCGAGACATCGATGTTGCCAACGTGGACGATGTCGCTTTGTACGTAGGCGCCACGAATTTTCATGGCAACCCAGTTGTCCTCCAGAATGTCCGAAGCATTGCGATTTTTGCTGATCTGGGGCGCCGGGGTTTCCTCCGAGGCATCCGGGTTGACCGGATAGGCCTTGGGGTCGATATCGATGTAGGAGACAACCTGCTTGACTTTGGCCACTTCGCTGGCAATTTTTACAGCGGCATCCCGTTCGCCGATGGTGCGGGCCATGCCAATGATGTAGACCACACCTTTGGTGGTCTCCACGTGAAAATCCAGACCCCGCACATCGCGGTCCGTCAAAAGCTTCATCTTGACCTTGTTGCTGATCAAGATATCCAACGCAATGTCCGATGCCGATGCGTACTGGACTTTCAACTCGGAAATAACCTTGTTGACCCCCTGCGTCTCCTGGGCAATGCGTTTGGCCTCGGTAATCTCCTCCTCGGAGGCGGCCACCCCGGTGAGGAGAACTTTGCCGCGATAGACCGAGACATTGACATTGCCGGCAGAGACCTTGTTGCTCTGTAGATAGGTGTTGCGAATCTTGACGGCTACCCAGTTGTCCTCCAAAAATCCAGAGGAGCCGCGGCGCTCGCCAAAAACGGCTGTGGCAGTCGCGGCGCCGCTCACCATGGCAACCGGCACGCAACCTTCCAAAAGCAAAAAGATGAGGCTTGACAGGAGGATAAGTGAACCACGCATCATGGTTGTTCCTTGATCAAGGTGTCTGGCCAGTTTTGCCGGATTGCCGGAAGCGGCGCCAGGCCACAACCACGACTCCCAGCCCCAACAGGCCACCCAGTATGAAGTAGGCGTAGACGCTGACTTGTTCAAAAAATGCGTCAATCGTGTGGCCGAAGACAAAGCCGCAGACACCGAAGATTAAAGCCCAAATCAAAGCGGCCAGGCCGTTGAGGAGAAAAAAACGCAGAGGCTGGATCCCGTAGGAACCCAAGGCAAAGGGGGTTACGTTGCGGACGCCATAAACGAAACGAAAGCCCAGAATAAACCATGTGTCATAACGGTGCAGCAGTTGCTCCACGCGCCGACTGCGCTCCTGCCATGTGGCGCTGAGACGGCCCAGAATGCGTTTTCCCCAGCGATAGCCTACCTGAAAATAGAGCTGGTCGCCAAAAAATGTACCCGCAAACGCCGTCAGGACGACCATCGTCAGGTCGAGAATACCCTGCTGCGCCATGAAACCGGCAACCAGCAAGATTGTTTCTCCTTCGAGAAATGTCACAACGAATAGGACGATGTAACCATATTCCCGAATCAACGGCTCCCATTGTTCCATGGATTTCACCAGAAGAGTTGTGAAAATGTTCGCCACCCAGCCAACGGGCTATCACAACAAAAATTCCGGTCGATTGTCAACCTTTCCGCGAGAATTGGACTTTGCCGCGTTTCGATTGGCAGCCATTTCGCGAGATCTGGACTTTGCTGCGTTATCGTCGGTACTGTGCCTGGATGGTGAAGGGCCCCGCAGATTTGGATCCACGTTTCCCGTTGTCGAGGTGTTATGAGCGACTCATTCACGTCCGGTCACGTTTTTCAAGCCATTCTCGGCGCGGCAGTCTATCCCGAGAACCGTACCCGTTTGTTGGGGAAGGTCGCCGAAGGTCTGCAAAATGACCGCATGCTGGACCCGGTTTTTTTGCGGGAAGGTGTGCAAAAGGCCCTCGATGTGGGCGCCATCACGCGGGAGGAGGTCGAAAAATATTTCAACGGGGTGATCACGGGTCACCCCTGACGGGAATACGTTGGCAAGTCAAGACGCGCCCCAGGCACTTTTGACCGGCCCCAGCTTTTTGGTCAATTGCCGGGAAAGGGTGACTTTGCCGTCCTCGAAAAAACGCTCATGGTTACGTTCGAGCTGCTCGGGCTTGTAAAGATAGTTGACCATTACTCCGAAGGAGGCATCCCACCGCTCGGCTGAACTGTCACCCAGGGCGTTGATTCTTTCCAGACGAGCGCCGTTGGAGAGGTGGAACAAGGCGACCGGATCGAAGGCCAATTTGCCGCGCCGGACCTGCACCAGGTAGGCCAGAACCAGGGTTTCCAGGGCGTTCGCCAAATGGGCCCGGGCGCGTTCCGGTTCGCTTAACAGGGTGAAAAATCCCTCCAGAAGATCCCGTTTGCCGCTCTCGCGCCGAATCACGTCGGCTTGATCCTCCAGGAGGGTGCGCAGCCGTTGGGGGTTGAACGGGGCTTCTGGATCGGATCGCTTGAGGGTCTCGGCAAAGCGGGGCACAGGGGAGAAGGTGGCAAACTTTTTCAGGTTCGGCAGTTCAACCTGCAAATCCGTGGTGACCTGTTTGATGAGAAAATTACCAAAGGAGATGCCTCGCAGGCCAAACTGGCAGTTGTTGATCGAATAAAAAATAGCGCTGTCAGCCGTGCTGGGGTCCAAAATGGCCGTGTCGGGATTGACCAACGAGTTGGCCTTGTCGGGGATGCCGCGCATCAGGGCCACTTCCACAAAAATCAGGGGCTCATCCGGCAGTGCCGGGTGGAAAAAGGCGTAGCAGCGGCGGTCCCGCTCCAGGCGTCGCCGCAAATCGTCCCATCCCTGGATGGCATGCACGGATTCGTAGTTGATCAACTTTTCCAGGATCAAGGCCGGACTGCGCCAGTCGATATGGCGCAACTCCAGAAAACCCCGATTGAACCAGGCGGTAAACAGATCCTTCAAATCGGCATCGACCATCTCCAGGTGGGGCCGCTTGGGCAGCAGGCGCAGCAGATGTTCCCGCAGCCGCACCAACACCTGCGTGCCGCCGGGCGAAAGATTGATGCGGCGGAACAACTCCTGGCGCGGCGAAGCCACCTCCTGCCGCAGGGCCAGAAGGGTCTTGTCGTTGGGATTTTGCCGGTAGGCATCGACCATCGCCATGAGCCGGTTGACGTTGGGGCCATAATCGCTGTGAAGGGTCTCCAGGAAATACCCCCATCCCCGCTCGTCCAGTTTCTCCATGGCCCGGACCACTTCCCGGGCCAGAGCGGTCCCCCTGGCTTCGCCGGAGCCGGAGAGAAGATCGCGACACATCTGCTTGAGCTGCGTCATCGGCGATTCGGTCGTGTTGATGTTCAACAACTCACGGCCACGGTCTGCAACGGAGTATATGATCTGATTCCACCACGCCTGATCCATGATATGGGCACCCCCTTCGTTAGTGGTCACGTGATCAAGATCCGGAGAGAGTCATCTCCATCGCGGCCTCACACCTGTCTCCATCCCACTGCATCCAAGCCCGGCAGGGCGTGAGGCGAGGCCAACGACCGAACGGCCCGGTTGCGTCGTCGCCGGCTTCGAGGCCAACAAAACGCCAAGCACCAGTATAGACATAATTCCCAAAAAAAGAATGTGAAATTGTCATACCCACCACACCAGAGAATCACGAAATAACCCATTGAAGAATCGCGAAAAACAAGGATAGGAAACAGACAAAGAAGAACAAAAAAAACAAAAAATGAACCAGCCGTTTCACTTTTTGCAAATCACCCGGCAACGTTCGCCGCCTACCTGCATCGCCACGACGACCACGTAAACGGGACAACCATCCCCCCTTCCCGCAGGCGATCCATACAGCGTGGCCCCAGGCAGCGTTCAAGTCGCTCGGGATCCAGATTGGAGATGATCACGGTTGGTCGTTGTCGCCTGTAGCGCGTATCCAGCACATGGAAAAGCAACCACCCATCCTCAGACCCGACAGCCTGGCCAACCTCGTCCAGGACCAGCAGATCCACACCGATCCACGCCTCCAGGATATTCTTAAGGCTTACCTTGGACCCTGAGCAATAGGTTGACCGGACCTCGATCACCAAATCTGTCACTGTCAGGTAGGCGGCGGAACGTCCCGCTTCGATGGCCGCCCTGATGATACAGCTCGCAAGATGGGATTTTCCGGTGCCAAG